>CAYLJT010000447.1:0-7252 GCA_964383995.1 uncultured Polyangiaceae bacterium | reverse complement strand
CCTCTGACCTTCGGCTTCGGAGGCCGACACTCTATCCAACTGAGCTAGTGGCGCGGACCGCGCGGAACGTACCGAGGCTTGTGCGGCTCCGCAAGGCCCCGTCGCAAACTTGGCCCAGCGCGGCAGTCTTCGGCATCGGAGGGGGATGCGCGAGGACAACAGCCGCGTTTGGGATGGACCGTTCCCCTCGGTCTTGGGCCGTCCCAGATTAGTTGCAGCTCAAACCATATGGATCATCGCGACGCTCGTCGGCTTGCCGGGGTGCGACGGCGACGAGAGCGCCCATCCGGAGGGCGTGGTGAGCCTCGCGGGGGTGACGGCAAGCGAGCCCGTGCTGGATCCGGCCATGGTGCCCAAGGAGGGAGGCCCGAAGCTCGGCGCCGTGGCGCTCGTCGCGCCGATCTACGAAAAGGCCGATCGGGGCGCGCCGAAGGTCGGTTACCTGCGGGCCGGTGGGACCGTGACCCGGGGCGAAAAGCCCGTGAAGCTCGATGACTGCCAGGGCGGTTGGTACCGGGTGTTGCCCGCGGGCTTCATGTGCGCGGAGGGGGAGGCGTCGACGGACATGAGCCACCCGATCCTGCGCGCTCTGACGCGTGGGCCCGATCTGTCGAAGCCCATGCCCTACCCCTACGCGTTCGTGCGCGCGATCGCGCCGAACTACTACCGCGTGCCCACCAAGGCCGAGCAATTTCAGTACGAAATGAGCCTCAAGGAGCACCTTCGCAGCTACGAGCGGCTCAAGCACAAATGGAACACCGTGGCCGTTGGATCCAACGACGTGCCCCTCGACGCCCAGGGCATCGCCATCGGCGAGCCGCCCGACGACGTGCACGAGCACTCGGAGAACGAGCTGTTCGGCGGCAACGGCGACGACTCGATCCCCTGGTTCTTCAAGGGCGGCCGGCAAATCCCGAACATCGCCGCCTTCAAGGTGCCGCCCTACGCCGTGATCACGAACCGCGTGGCGCGCCACGCGGGCATCGCGCTCGTCGGCACCTTCATGGGTGAGAACGGTCGCCGCATGGCGATGACCACGGACGCGCGGCTCGTGCCCGCCTCCAAATTGAAGCCCGAAATGGGCTCGACGTTCCACGGCGTCGACATGACGAAGGGCTGGGAGCTGCCCCTCGGGTTCGTGCGCAGGCCCAATGCCAAGCGCTACGACGTGTCGCGCAAGTCCTTGAAGAAGGTCGGCGACGCCGTGTTCCACACGGCGATTCAGCTCACGGGCGAGTCCACGAAGGTGGGCAAGAACCGGCTTGTAGAGGCCAAAGATGGCACCTGGATCAAGGACACCGATCTCGCCATCGCGGTGAAGTCGAGCGACCTGCCGAGCTTCGCGAAGGACACGCCGAAGTGGGTGGACATCTCGATCTTGGGCCAAACGATGGTGCTCTACGAGCGCGACAAGCCCGTCTACGCGACCGCGGTCTCCACCGGCCGCGACGGCTTGGGCGATCCAAAAAAGACCCACTCCACCGTGCGCGGGACCTTCAAAATAAGGGAAAAGCACGTCACAACCACGATGGACGCGCACGAGGTCGACAACAAGTTCGAGCTCCGCGACGTGCCCTGGGTGCAATACTTCGAGGCCGGCTACGCCCTCCACGCGGCCTTGTGGCACGACGAGTTCGGCAAGCCACGCAGCCACGGCTGCATCAACATTTCGCCAATTGATGCGCGACGTTTGTTCTTCTGGACGGACCCGCCCCTGCCCAGCGATTGGCACGGCGTGAACGCCGGAGAGACCACGGCCGAGGGCACCGTGGTCCACATCCATCCCTGAAAACAGCGCCCGCACGAGCCGCGGCGCGGCGAATTTCTCGGACTATTCGTCCTCGTCGACGTGCTTGAAGCCGCTGTCTTTGATGACCTTTTCCTGCACCATCGGCGGGCAGATCTCGAGGTGATCGGTGGCCATGGTGAAGGTGCCCTTGCCCTGGGTCATGCTCTTCAGCTTCGACTCGTACTCGAGCACCTCGGACAGCGGGACGAAGGCCTTGATCAAGGCGTAACCGTCGATCATGTCGGTGCCGCTGATGCGCCCACGGCGGCTATTCAGGTCGCCGATCACGTCGCCCATGCTCTCGCTGGGCACTGACACCTGGAGGCGGACGATGGGCTCCAACAGCACGGGCGTCGCCTTGGAGACCGCGTCTTTGAAGGCCTTGCGACCCGCGATTTGGAAGGCCGCGTCGGAGGAGTCGACGTCGTGGTACTTGCCGTCGTACACGCGAACCTTGAGGTCGACGACGGGGTAGCCCGCCAAGATGCCGCGCTCCATCGCCTTGACGATGCCCTTCTCGACCGACGGAATGAACTGCCGCGGGATCGAGCCGCCCACGATCGCGTCCTCGAAGGCGAAGCCCTCACCGCGCCCCGTGGGCTCCATGTCGATGTAGCAAACGCCGAATTGTCCGTGGCCGCCGGACTGCTTCTTGTGCTTGCCCTCGATGCCCGTGACCTTGCGCGTGATGGTCTCTTTGTAGGCAATGTGCGGCGGACCAAGATGCGCCACCACGCCCGTGCGGCGTTTCACGCGCTCGACCGTGATTTCGAGGTGCTGGGTACCGAGGCCAGAGACCACGAGCTCTCGCGTGGTCTCGTCGATGGCGATGCGCAGACCGGGGTCTTCTTCGGTGAGGCGGTGCAGCGCCGCGGCAACCTTCTCTTCGCTGCCCTTACCTTCGAACTTCACGCCGCGCGAGAACATGGCGTGGGGCATTTCGGGCAAATCGGCCGTAAACGGGTGTTTTTCGTCGCTCAGCGTCTGGCCGCTGATGGTGCCCTTGAGCTTGGCGAAGGCGACGATGTCGCCGGCCACCGCCTCGTCGAGGGCCTTCGCGTCGCGGCCGGCGGCCGAGAAGATCTTGCCGACGCGCTCGCTCTGCAGCGTATTGCCGTTGAGCACCGTCTGATCGGGCTTGAATGTCCCGGACAACACGCGGGCAAACGAGGTGCGCCCGGCGTGCTGATCGATGCTGGTCTTGAAGATCAGAGCCGAAGCCGGCGCGTCCGGCGTGGCCGCGCGCTCGGCTGCGGTGCCCTTGCCGGAGACCACGCCCCTCCACGCCCCGTGGACGCTGGGCGGGGGCAAGAGCTCGATGATGCCGTCGAGCAGGGCCGCGATGCCGCTCGGACGGACCCCTGAAGCGAAGTAGACAGGCACGATCTTGGCGGCGAGCACCGCGCGGCGCAGGCCATCGTCGAGCTCTTCCTGCGTGAGATCGCCTTCGGTCAGGTACTTCTCGGTGAGATCGTCGTCGCTCCCCGCGACGTCGTCGACGAGACGCGCGCGCCCCTCGGCGAGGTCGCCCTTGGAGCCCGCCGGGACCTCGACGGGGGTGAGCGCATTGGGCGCTTCGGGCTTGCCAATCCAGGCCTTTTGCGTGCGCAGCGCGATGACACCCTGGTAGCTCGCGCCCTCACCAACGAGCACTTCCATCGGCGCCGTCGGAGCCTTGAGACGTTGCTTGACCTCGACAATGGCGCTCTCGGGCTTCGCGTTCTCGGCGTCTACCTTCGTGAGCACCACGAAGCAGGGCAGGCGCTGTTCGCGGATCCAGCCGAAAACGCGCTCCGTGATGGGCTGTACGCCGTCCTTCGCGCTCACCACGACGATGGCCGCGTCGACGGCGGCGAGGGCGAGACGCGTGTCGGCGAGGAAGCTCCCGTCGCCGGGCGTGTCGACGAAGTTGATGTTCGTGCCGTTCCAGCTCAGCTGGCCGACGCTCGCTTCGAGGCTGCAGCCGTGGTCTTTTTCCTCGGCCGTGTCGTCGAGGACGCTGGTCTTGTCGTCAACCTTGCCAAGCTTCGCCGTGGCCTTCGCTACGAAGAGCAGCGCTTCCGCGAGGGACGTCTTCCCCGAGCCCTTGTGCCCTACGATGGCGACATTGCGGATGGCCCCCGCCGAGGTGATCGTCATGCTTTGCTCCTGCCTTGGGTGAGAAGGCCGAAATAGGTAACACGGCCGGGCAGGGAAAAAACAGGCTCCGTGAAGACCCTACTTTTCGCCATCGACATCGCCCTCTCCTACGTGCTCCCGCTGCTTGTTCAGCTTTGGGACCGGCGGCGATTGAGCGACGAGCAACGAGCCTATGTTTGGGGCTACGCGAGCTGGGGCGCGGCCATCTACGGCTGGAGCATCGTGTCTGTTTTGGCGTGGTTCTGGGTGACCCGCCGATCGCTGATGGGCGTCGTGTGGGGCGCGCTGGCGCTCGCGGGCGTGTTCGCCGTCTATGCGGCGCTGCACCTGGCCGTGGCCTATGGCCTCGGCCTTCAGGAAGAGCTTTTCTAGGCCGCCCGGGCGGGGCTCTGGTCGTTTGCGGGCCGGACGATGGGAGGTAGCTCGGCGTGGATCAACGACGCTCCCAGGGCGAACCCTGCGAGCGACAGGCGCATGCGAAGGGCGTCCACGTAGCCCTCGCGATGGAGGGCGCGGACGACGGCACGCACGTCGGTCTTGCGAACCTCGAGGGACCGGGAGAGGTCTTCGAGGGAGACGACGCGGCCTTTCTTTTGGGCGATGGCGAGGGCGCGAAGCACGTACGGCACGAGCGTTCGGTAAAACATGAGTACGTCCTACCGCATGCACTGAACGGACAACCAGTTTTGTGTGACGATTTTTTCTAACTGGTTAATATTGCTTAACTATTTTGCTGGCGAAACACTGACCAGCTCGTTCAGGTCCGGCACGAGGGAGATCTCGATGCGGCGGTTCTTCTGGCGCCCCTCCGGGGTGTCGTTGCTGGCCACGGGGTCGAGCTCGGCGTAGCCGGCGGCGGACAGGCTCTGGGGATCCATGCCCGAGCTGATGAGCAGCTTGGTGACCTCGACGGCGCGCGCCGTGGAGAGCTCCCAGTTCGAGGGGAAGCGCGCGGATTGGATCTTCACGTTGTCGGTGTGGCCGGCGACCTGAAATTTGCGATCGCCCATGGTTTTCAGCACTGCGGCGACCTTGGCGATGGTCTGACGGCCCACGGGCTTGATGTCGGTCTTGCCCGAATCGAACAATACGTCGTTCGGAAGCGCGAGGATCATGCGGCCCGAGCGCATCACGACCTCGAGCTCTCCCGCGTCGATGAGCTTCTGGAGCTTGGCCTGGAGATCGCGAAATTGGGCAGCGCGGGCCTCCGCGGCGGCTTGCAGGCGGGCCAGCTCTTCGAGCTTGCGGCGGGTCTCGGCGAGGGCCGATGAGAGGCTGCCCCGCTCGGTCGCCAGTTGTTCGACGCTTTGCCCCGCCTTGCGCAGGCGCTCGGAGAGCTCGGCGTTCATCAACGTGAGATCGTCGACCTTCTTTGTGAGGTCGGCTTGCGTCGTGGTGGCCTCTTGGAGCTTTCGATCGCGCTCCGCCATATCGGCGTTGAGCTTGGCGACCTCGGCCTCGAGGGCCGCGATGCGTCGGCCGCGCTCGGCCGATTCCAGCCGGGCTTTCTGCAAGTCGGCGAGGACCTCGTCGTGCTGACGTTTGCTCACGCAACCCACGAGGGGGAGCGCGAGGATGAAGAGCAGCACGGGCATGAGCAGGTTGCGAAACCACATGCCGGCCTTGTTGCCACGGCGCGCCGCCCCCTGGCAAGGCATGAGGCCCACCCCTACCTGTGGCATAACAAGGCGATTGGCTGTGCTGGACGAAGAATCGCCCCAACCAACCGACGAGGACACGGAGGAGGCCCCTCCGCGCGAATCTATGATCCGCTGGGCTGATCGGGCGCTGCCGCGCATGTCACGGCTGCAATTTTGGGTGGTGTTGCTGCTGCTCGTGGGGGTGTTTCTCTTTGGCCACGGGGCGATTTGGGAGCACCCGTGGGACATGGCGCAGGTCGATTCGGCCATCATTTGGAGCTACCTCGCCATCCCTCCCGTGGTGCTGGTCTGCCTCTTGTGGTCGAAACGCCTGGGTTGGAAGGCATTTTTGCTCGATACCGTGGAGCTCACCTTCGCGAAGTACGGCGCGACCTTGGCCTGTGCCCTCGTCATGTGGCAGCTCGCGGGGCCGCCTCCGAAGCACGAAGCGAAGCAGTTCTTCCTGCCGACCATTCCTGTCTCGGACACGCGCCCACCCCCCAGCGTGCTCGATCCAAAGACCCTCGGCGCGCTGCGGGGCCGCGTGCTCGACGCGGCAAGCCAGCCCCTCGGCGGCGTGTCGGTGTACGTGGCAGAGGGCCTCGAAGGGTACGTGTTCGCGCCTTCGCAAGCGCCCGTCTCGGTGACCAACGACGGCAAAGAAATCCTCCCGCAGGTGACCGTCGTCGAGCGCTACCAGACCATCGAAGCGCGGAGCCTCGACGGGCACCTTCACACGCTCGTCGCCCAGGGGACGGGCGACTCGCTCTTCAACATCCCCTTGATGAGCGTGGGCGCGCCGAGCGTCGTGCAAGTGGATGGTCCGCACGAGGTCGCCACCTTGCGCTGTTCGGTGCACGCGCACTTGCCGCCCGAAACGCGCGAAAAAGACGCAGTCTTGGTGGTCGTGAGCCATCCGTTCCATACCGTGACCGACGCCGACGGCAGCTTCGCGCTCGACGGCGTGCCCTCCGGCGCGCTCGTCATCGAAGCCAAGGCGAGTTCGTTCTACGACGGGCAAACGGCCGTCACAGTGAGCCCGCAACAGGCGAGCGAGCTCGTGATTCACGTGGTGGATCGACGCCTCGGCGGCGGCGTTGGAGTTGGGTTATAGCGGGGGCATGACGCCTGCCGATCGACGCACCCTGTACCCCGAAATCGAGCCGTTTCGCACGGGACGCCTGCGGGTCTCCGACATCCACGAGATCTACTTCGAAGAGTCCGGCAACCCCAACGGCAAGCCCGCGGTGTTCGTGCACGGCGGGCCGGGGGGCGGCACGGAGCCGAAGCAGCGGCGTTATTTCGATCCGAGCGCGTACCGCATCATCCTGTTCGATCAGCGCGGGTGCGGGAAGAGCACGCCCTATGCGTGCCTCGACGAGAACACGACGTGGGATCTTGTCTCGGACATGGAAAAGCTGCGCGAGCACCTCGGCATCGAGAAGTGGCTCGTGTTCGGCGGCTCGTGGGGCAGCACGCTGGGGCTCACCTACGCGGAGACGCACCCCGAGCGGGTGACCGAGCTCGTGCTGCGCGGCATCTTCTTGCTGCGCAAACAAGAGATCGATTGGTTTTACCAACGGGGAGCGAGCGCCCTCTTTCCCGACGCGTGGGAGAGCTACCTGGCCGCGATCCCCGCGGAAGAGCAGGGAGACTTGTTGCACGCGTACCACCGGCGCTTGAC
>CAYLJT010000446.1:0-7260 GCA_964383995.1 uncultured Polyangiaceae bacterium | reverse complement strand
CCACGCAGCGGCGGACGTCGGTCCAGACGGCAACCACGCCCAGCGCCGCCACGACCGCCAGCAGCCAGTGCATCGGGATCACTTTCGCCGACCCCGCCGGGATCATTTTCGCTGACCCCGTTGGGATCACTTTCGCCGACCCCATTGGGATCAGATACGCCGGCCCGCTACAGCAACCGCCGACCTGCTTGCGGGGCTTCAATGAGGCCCTCGTCAGACAACGAGGGATAGGCTCGTAGCCTGCCGGTATTGTCTCGGCGCACTAAGGCTTCAATGAGGCCCTCGTCAGACAACGAGGGATAGGCCACGTCACGGCCTTCAAATGGTGCCCCTCGTCGCTTCAATGAGGCCCTCGTCAGACAACGAGGGATAGCCTCGAAGGCGTGCGGTCCTGCTGGCATCGGCGCTCGCGCTTCAATGAGGCCCTCGTCAGACAACGAGGGATAGCTCCCTTCCGGCGCGGATCTCTTCTTCCCGCGGAAGTCGACGCTTCAATGAGGCCCTCGTCAGACAACGAGGGATAGCCAGAGCGACACGGCGAGCGCGACGCCGGTCTTCGCGCTTCAATGAGGCCCTCGTCAGACAACGAGGGATAGCGGCGAAATCAAGGCCTCGGCTCGCCGGTCTCTCGCCGCTTCAATGAGGCCCTCGTCAGACAACGAGGGATAGACGCAGACTCGGCCGCGTCCGCTTCGGCGCTGGCAATGCTTCAATGAGGCCCTCGTCAGACAACGAGGGATCGCTGCGCCGCACGACCGCACCGTTCGAAGTGAGCCGGCTTCAATGAGGCCCTCGTCAGACAACGAGGGATAGAGACGCGGTGAGCGAGGACCAATCAGGGCCCTGTGGCTTCAATGAGGCCCTCGTCAGACAACGAGGGATAGTGGCCCGCCGCAAACAGCGTCTCAGTTCGGTGCCCCCGCTTCAATGAGGCCCTCGTCAGACAACGAGGGATAGGACCTACCAGATTTTGAAGCCTCAGCGTGGAAGCGCTTCAATGAGGCCCTCGTCAGACAACGAGGGATAGGACACGGTCGCCACCGTGCTCCCAGACGTCGTCCGCGCTTCAATGAGGCCCTCGTCAGACAACGAGGGATAGGCGTGACCGCTGGGACGCGTTCACGGGGACGAAAGACAGGCTTCAATGAGGCCCTCGTCAGACAACGAGGGATAGGCAAGGGCGTCGTCTGCCCGCGGGTAGCCCTCGCGGTGCTTCAATGAGGCCCTCGTCAGACAACGAGGGATAGACGGATGGTGCCACTACTACGGACGCGACCGCGGAGAAGCTGGCTTCAATGAGGCCCTCGTCAGACAACGAGGGATAGCGCGCGAAACGCGCAGTCAAGGCTAGGACACGCGAATTTGCGCTTCAATGAGGCCCTCGTCAGACAACGAGGGATAGCCGTGGCAAAGGCGCCGACGATGCCAAGTGGGCCCGCGTCGCTTCAATGAGGCCCTCGTCAGACAACGAGGGATAGTCTCTTGGGAGGGTGACGATCAAGACATCTTCACGCTCGTGCTTCAATGAGGCCCTCGTCAGACAACGAGGGATAGTGATGATGACCGAAGGCGCGTGGCGCGCCTACGAAAGCGCTTCAATGAGGCCCTCGTCAGACAACGAGGGATAGCAGGTCGCGGCCGGGTTTAGCTCCCAGATCACGCGCTTCAATGAGGCCCTCGTCAGACAACGAGGGATAGATGGAGGCGACCTGCGCGCTCTACCCCACGATCGCCAACGTCGCTTCAATGAGGCCCTCGTCAGACAACGAGGGATAGCTGCGGAGGCTGACACATGGCGACCCTTCCCAGCGGCTTCAATGAGGCCCTCGTCAGACAACGAGGGATAGCTGCATCAACGGGGCGGCGAACACGGGGCCGGGCTTGTCGAGCTTCAATGAGGCCCTCGTCAGACAACGAGGGATAGCAGCCGCGAAAGCGCGTCGGCGTCAGCCTCAAACAGGCTTCAATGAGGCCCTCGTCAGACAACGAGGGATAGCGTTTGCGGTGATAACGTGCTCGACGCCCGCGATGTTGCTTCAATGAGGCCCTCGTCAGACAACGAGGGATAGCATGACACGGCGGGGGCGGACGTTGGCGCCGGGTTCTTGGCGCTTCAATGAGGCCCTCGTCAGACAACGAGGGATAGCGCTCGCGGCTGCCACCGTCGCCACGCTCGTGATGGGCTTCAATGAGGCCCTCGTCAGACAACGAGGGATAGCGCTCCAGTTTCAGCCGGAGCAGCGGGCTTTAACTCCGGCTTCAATGAGGCCCTCGTCAGACAACGAGGGATAGTCTGGACGATCGCGAACAAGGAGAATTGATCGAAATGGCTTCAATGAGGCCCTCGTCAGACAACGAGGGATAGATCGACGAGGACGGCGACCTGATGTCCAGGCCGGCCGGGCTTCAATGAGGCCCTCGTCAGACAACGAGGGATAGTCGCTGGCGCTCTTGGCCGAGCGCGCGGCCAAGGTCGCGCTTCAATGAGGCCCTCGTCAGACAACGAGGGATAGCGCCATACTGCAGCTCGGGGTCGAGCGGGGCGTCATTGAGGTGCTTCAATGAGGCCCTCGTCAGACAACGAGGGATAGGGCAACGGTCGGCTCGGGCAGGACAGGGAGACCGACCCAGCCTTGCTTCAATGAGGCCCTCGTCAGACAACGAGGGATAGCCTCAGCGCCACCGTGATCACCTTCGGCACGACGGACCTCGTGCTTCAATGAGGCCCTCGTCAGACAACGAGGGATAGTCCAAACAGTATGCCAGCGCGGCCACCGCCGACTGGTCCGAGCTTCAATGAGGCCCTCGTCAGACAACGAGGGATAGGGTAGCAAGGCAGATGTGCAAGACGACAGCGATCTTGCCGCTTCAATGAGGCCCTCGTCAGACAACGAGGGATAGGCAAGAGCCTTGCGAGAATGGCACCGAGCAATTCAGGTTTGGCTTCAACGTAGGTTTCGGGCGTCCCCCGAGCGCGGCAGCCTCGTGGGCGGCAATTCGACCGCCCGAAGGGCTTGAAAAGGAGCTCGGCGCTGCGCAACCAGTGAGTTGATGAAGAAACACAAGAAGCGCAGGCCGAGCACCTGTAAGGTGCGCCGAGATGTAACCGGAGGCAAGAGAGGAGATGGGAATTCGAGAAGAAAGCCGGTTCGGCGCCCCCCTCCTGCGTTGGTGCGAGCGGGGCGGTCGGACCCCAACCTGACGGGCGTGGCGGGCCTCGTGGCGCACGGCGTTTGGCTCCGCGAGATTGGTGTGGACCGTGAGTTGGCCAGACGCTTTGGACATCTCAAGGACGACCCACGCGTCGTCTACCCGATGGCGGGACAGCTCCGCTTGTTGATGGATGCGTTTGTGGCGGGTGAGTGCACCGTATTCGGCGTTGAGGCGCTTGCGGCTGATCCATTGTTTGTCCGCTTGGCGGGCGGCGTCGTTCCAAGTCTGGACACCCTCTACGCGGACCTTGGGAGGTTCGGCACGCCGGAGATCGCGACACTGGAGGGAATGGTTGCCGAGCAAGGGTTGCACGGACTCGGCACCTACCGGGGCCGCTATGTCCATCTTGACATCGACACGACGGTCTGTCCGCACGATGCTGAAGACATCGAGGGCGCCGAGGTCGGCCCGAATCCGAAGTATCGTGGTCGACGCAGCCACCATCCCATCCTTGCTCGCCTTTCGGAGCTTGGAACCATTGCCGGTGTTGAGCTTCGTTCTGGGGACCGGGGGCTTGGGGCCGAAGACGTTCCCGCCATTCGCACGTGGGTGAACCGCGCGAAGAAGCAGCTGCGCAAGGGTACCGAGTTGTGCGTACGGATCGATTCCGGCGGCGACTGCGCTGAGATCCTTGAGGCCATTGGTTCCGAGGAAGCGTTCTACGTCGTAAAAGCTCGCATCACACAAGAGCTCTTTGGCGCCCTCACGGCCGTTAGGAATTGGCGCACGACCGACAGGGACGCCGACAACCGCGCTATGCGTCAAGTGGCCGAGATTCCCTTCACGCGCGGGAGTTGGCTCGAACGCGGCGTCGCCGTACGCGTCATTGCCGTACGGTCGCTCGATCGTCACGGGCGCCAGCTGCCTCTGCCCGGCACCGACTGCGACTGGACGGTCCAGGTCTTCCTGACCAATCGCGTCGACAACGCTGACGACGTCGCTTGGGACTACGACGGGCGGGCGGGTGTCGAGCCCCTCATCGCGGAACTGAAGAACGCCTGGTCCATTGGAGTGGCCTCCAGCACGAGCTTCGCAGCGAATCACGTAGTCCTGCTCCTCAAGACCCTCTGTCATAATCTCTTGTCCCGCTACGCGCGGGCGAACTTCCCCCTGGCTTCCACGTGGCGCACCCCCTGGCGACGCAGGCTCCTGATTCGAGTGCCAGGCCGGTTGTCGACTTCCGGAAGAAAACACTTCCTTCACGTCCTACCTGGCTCGGTGCTCGTGCAACGCGAATGAGCCGCTTTCCAGCGATGTGATAGGCGTGGGGGTAAGGGGGCAGTGTATCCGCAACTCGGTTTCTCCCGGCCATCGACGAGCACCTGACGCGGTCGCGCCAGCGCCCGAGTCGCGTCTTGGCCTGACGCAGAGTCTGTGCCACACGACGCGCGAAATCCACGTTCAATGAGGCCATCGTCAGACAACGAGGGATAGACGTGGAGGCAGGCGGGAAGCTGTACGCCAAGGGCAGCGCACTGCTTCAATGAGGCCCTCGTCAGACAACGAGGGATAGCCGAAGCAGGGCGACCGCGGCCCGCGTGTAGCAGCCGCTTCAATGAGGCCCTCGTCAGACAACGAGGGATAGGTGGCGCACCTCCCGCTGAGACCACGCCGGCGAGCATCGCGGGTTGCTTCAATGAGGCCCTCGTCAGACAACGAGGGATAGAAAGGGGGCAGACACCCTCAAGCTCACCATCGACAACTAGCTTCAATGAGGCCCTCGTCAGACAACGAGGGATAGCATCGCAGATTTGTTCGCGCTGCTCCAGCGTGAGGCCCGTGCTTCAATGAGGCCCTCGTCAGACAACGAGGGATAGGGCACGTCGCATGCTCGCGGTGTCCGAAGAATTCGAGCGTTGCTTCAATGAGGCCCTCGTCAGACAACGAGGGATAGTCGACCCGATCGAGGCAGATAGGATGCGAGACCCTGCGCTTCAATGAGGCCCTCGTCAGACAACGAGGGATAGCTCGCAAGCTCGTCAGAGTTTCCCAACTACACCCAGCGGCTTCAATGAGGCCCTCGTCAGACAACGAGGGATAGGGAATGATCCGGGAAGGGGATCCCGCAATGCCTCCGGTTGCTTCAATGAGGCCCTCGTCAGACAACGAGGGATAGCCGGCTGTGCTGAAGTTCGAGCGCGTTGCCATTCGCGCTTCAATGAGGCCCTCGTCAGACAACGAGGGATAGCCTGGGAATCCTTCGCGCGCATCATCTCCGGCATGGTCGCTTCAATGAGGCCCTCGTCAGACAACGAGGGATAGTAATAGCGAACTAGTCTGTGAAGCAGCGTGAGGATAGCAGCTTCAATGAGGCCCTCGTCAGACAACGAGGGATAGAACGACCGACTGTACGTACTCGCCGTGCTCCGCGCGCAGCTTCAATGAGGCCCTCGTCAGACAACGAGGGATAGGTCGAGCGCATTGCGTGCCGCGCTGTTTTGACCGGCAGCTTCAATGAGGCCCTCGTCAGACAACGAGGGATAGTTTCGAGCCACGCGGCAACGCGACGGCGGACGGAACGCTTCAATGAGGCCCTCGTCAGACAACGAGGGATAGGATCGCGCGCGCCGTGATCATTGCCCCCGACAAGGACCTGGCGCTTCAATGAGGCCCTCGTCAGACAACGAGGGATAGCGTACCTCGGACGGACACGGCGTCGCGCTCCCCAGTCTCGCGGCTTCAATGAGGCCCTCGTCAGACAACGAGGGATAGGGAAGCGGGCGCAGCGGTGTCCATCGATACCGCGAGCTTCAATGAGGCCCTCGTCAGACAACGAGGGATAGGCGTCATGCGGCGCTTTGGCCAAGTGGAGCGCCACGAGGACGAGCTTCAATGAGGCCCTCGTCAGACAACGAGGGATAGCTCCGCGCTGTCGAGCACGCTGTGGTGGGTTAAGTCGCTTCAATGAGGCCCTCGTCAGACAACGAGCGATAGCCGTGCCTTCTGCGCGGCTTCCAACTCGCGCCGAGCCGCTTCAATGAGGCCCTCGTCAGACAACGAGGGATAGGCCCGCGAATGGACGAACGAGAACCACCCCGACGCGGCTTCAATGAGGCCCTCGTCAGACAACGAGGGATAGCCCGGAAGGCTTCTACATCCTCGACACCCGCGATCTTCGGCTTCAATGAGGCCCTCGTCAGACAACGAGGGATAGGCACCGGCAAGAACGGGAACCGCTTGACCTTGCAGGGCGAGGAGCTTCAATGAGGCCCTCGTCAGACAACGAGGGATAGGCCTAGATAGGGCACCAGCACGAGATCGCCGGGGGGCTTCAATGAGGCCCTCGTCAGACAACGAGGGATAGTCAACGGCCGCACCGCTCCCCGTCGTCGTACGAGCCGACGCTTCAATGAGGCCCTCGTCAGACAACGAGGGATAGCGGCGAGCGAACGCGTTCGCGCTCCTGCGTCGTCGTCGGGCTTCAATGAGGCCCTCGTCAGACAACGAGGGATAGGAACAGGGGTTTGGTTCGGTCGGTGTGCCGTGGGTGGCTTCAATGAGGCCCTCGTCAGACAACGAGGGATAGGACGCTCAAGGAAATCGAGCTCGCCGCCGCGGCCCAAATGCTTCAATGAGGCCCTCGTCAGACAACGAGGGATAGTAGCGAGTTTCGCGGACGGAACGAAGCGGTCCTTATCGTCGCTTCAATGAGGCCCTCGTCAGACAACGAGGGATAGGCGGGAAGCTTTCGGCCGTCTTCGGCTTTGTCGCTTTCGCGTAGCTTCAATGAGGCCCTCGTCAGACAACGAGGGATAGCCAACCCCACAGCGCGCGCCCGGCAGCGGTCCCGGTCTCGCTTCAATGAGGCCCTCGTCAGACAACGAGGGATAGGACAATTGCGAAACGCCGAGCACGCGAACGGTTTTTAGCTTCAATGAGGCCCTCGTCAGACAACGAGGGATAGACACGTCGCGCGCGGGATGGGCTTGACGACGCGTGCCGCTTCAATGAGGCCCTCGTCAGACAACGAGGGATAGCTTTTTTCTGGCACAGGGGAAGCCGAGCCACCCGTGTTGCTTCAATGAGGCCCTCGTCAGACAACGAGGG
>CAYLJT010000445.1:0-7276 GCA_964383995.1 uncultured Polyangiaceae bacterium | reverse complement strand
GGCAAGCCCTCCAGCAACAGCTCGTTCTTGACCCACGCCGTGGTCGGTGGCGGTCACTCCGGCACGAACCTCGACGCCGACGTGTACAAGGACTCGCTCTTCCCCGCTGTAAAAGCGTGGCTCGAAGAAGAAGCTCGGGGCATTGTGGAAGAGGTCGAAGACGCGGGGCCCCGCATTGCTCCTTTTGCGCCCATCATGGGCTTCAACGCGGTCTACCTCGACGGCCTCGGCGAAAACTTCCGGGGTATGGCCATTACTTTCAACGCCTCCCTGTTGACCGAGAACGCGCTGTCTCTGACGAGCATCGAAGTGCACCCCACCTCGAAGCTCGGCGTCCACATGGTCCATCCGCTCTTCGTGGTCTACCCGGTCGGCGCCGAGCCCGATCCCGATCCCGTGGACAGCTTTTCCAACGTCGATCAGCGCTTCGAGGCCAACACGCCTGCGGCTCTCGGGCCCGGCACCATGATCCTGACCAATTGGGTCCCCGACGCCCGAATGACGATCGCCTTCGAGACCATCGAGGCCCTTGGCGTGACCGGCGAAGGTGGCGCGGGCGGTGGCGGCGGCAGCACGGGTGGTTGCGCGGACGTGCCGTCTTTCCAGGCCAATGCGAAGGGCCCGCTCGGCGTGTGCGCGAGCAACTGCCATGGTGGTCAGGTCGGTCAAGCGACGGCCGCGGTGGACATGAGCGACCTCGGCAGCGACGACGCGTCGGCTTGTGCTCAAGTCAAGAATCGCGTCAACGTGGGTGACCCCGCTTCGAGCCAGTTGTTCGTGACCACGAACCCGAACGGCAATGCGGCGCACCCTTACAAGTTCAACGGGAACGACCAGGATTTCGCGGCGTTCCGCGATCAAGTTTCAATGTGGATTTCGGTAGAGAACTAGGAAAGGCAGGCGGCGGTATGCGTAAGACTACGTTGCTTTTGACCCTGTGCGGGGCATTCGCGCTAGTCGCGGTGGGCTGCGGGAGCGAGTCTGGAACGGGCGAGCCCGGCTCCAACGACCCGAGCGGAACCGGAAACGGGAACACCAACGGTGGTGGGACCAACACGACGGGGCCCGAGGTCCAGACCTTCGAGAACGCCCTGAACGACCGCGTGATTGACTACAACGAGGCCCTGCGAACGGCGTCGTTGAAGCTGCTTCGCCGTCTCCCCACGCTGCAACAAATCCGCAACGTGCAGACCGCCGCGGATCAGAAGGCCGAGTACGAGATCGAGCTCGACAAGATGTTCGCCGATCCGGCGTTCAACAACCGGATGATCAAGTTCTTCAAGGACACCTTCCGGCAAGCCGGCGGAGCCAACGGCGGCGCGCCGAGCCGCGACACGGCGCCTGTCTTCGCCGCGCGGATCGTGGCCGAAGGGCGGCCTTTTGGCGAGATGTTCACCGCCTCCAGCAACACCTGCCCCACCTACGACGGCACCAACGAGGTGTTCGTGGACGGCGACTGCAACAACAACGTGCCTACCCACGCGGGCGTCCTGACCAACCCAGGCGTCATGTACCAGTTCTACGGCAACATGGCCTTCCGCCGCGTCCGCTGGCTGCAAGAGGTGTTCGTCTGCACCAAGTTCCCTGCCGAGTACGCCGAGACGCCTACCCAGATCAACGGCTCGGACTTCGTGAGCCCCTGGGAGTTCGAGACGGTGGCCACCTCCCCGGTCGACTTCCAGGACACGAAGTCGGTCATCTGCGCCAACTGCCACACGACGATCAACCACATCGCCCCGCTCTTCGGGCACTTCGACATGAACGGCAACTACACCGACGCGCTCTCCGTCTTCACGCCGAGCGTTCCGGATCCGCTGCCCACCCAGATGTCGCACTGGCTCCGTGATGGCGAAGTGACGTCGTGGCGCTTCGGGCAGCCCGTGGCCGACCTGGTCGAGCTGGGTCAGGCCGTCGCGGACGACCCCGACGTGCACGAGTGCATGGTCGCCCGGCTCTGGAACTTCACCATGTCGAAGGAAGACATCGTGACCGACCTTTCCACCGTGCCTTCCGAGGTGCTCGAGCGCTACGAGGCCGAGCTCTACGACAGCGGAATGAACCTGAAAGCGGTTCTCCGTAAGATGTTCACCAGTGAGGACTTCATCCGTTTCTAGGATGGCAAGCAACGTGCAAGAGGAGATAGCGATGGAACGGAAATACAGCGCATGCCTCGTCGCCCTGCTTGCCGCGGGGCTCACCGCAGCGGTCGGGTGTGTCGAGTCCCCTTCGGCCGAGCTCTCCCCGCGACAAGATGTCGTGGAGGTCAAAGACGACGATCCGACGGACGATATCCCCGAGAAGCCCGGCGCCTACGTGGGCGGCGAAGGCAACACCTTCGACCATATGGCCGACCTCGGCGCCAACGGCGGGCGAGACCCCTTCGAGGTGCTCAAAGAGCGTCAGGAAGAGGGCCCGCCCGAGATGCGAACGCGCATGCATTCGTGTCAGAAGCTCCAGAACACTGCCATTCAGAACATCCTGGAGGGCTTTGGCGTCGACATCAACGCGACCAGCAATCCGCCCTCCGCTGGCGAGCTGTTCAAGGATGGCAAGTCGGCCCTCGGCGCGGCCAACTACGACTCTCGCGTGGGCGAGGCCCTCGTCTGGTCGGCCGCCGGTGCAGCGAAGTTGTTCGACATCTTCGTCCAGGCCGCCCCCGAGATCATTGCCAATATCGAGAACGTCCCTCAATGCCAGATCGACGGCGTGGGGACTCCGATGTTCGACGCCGAAGGGCACTGCAACGAAGCCGCCGTCACGTGCCTTATCGGTCGGCCCGCGACGGAAGAGCACATTGCCATTTGTGACAGCCTCGCGGCCTCCGCTTCGGACTCCGCAAAAGGTCAATCCATTGCCGTCGCTGCACTGCTCAGCGCCGCTCATTCGTGCGAGTAGGAGAAACAGCCATGATCGACAGCCGACTTACCCATCTCGAAGGCCGATCGCGTAGGCAATTCCTCCGCTTTACGGCCGCCGCCGGCGCCGTGCTCGCCCTCGACCGCGCCCGTGTGCTCGACGTCATCGCCGACAGCGCGGGCGTGGCCATGGCCGACGAGGCTTCCTGTGCGTCCACCTGCCGTTCTGTCCACCTCGTGGCGGGCGACGGCGGTTTCGCCTGGTTCCAGCTCCTGTGGCCCCACGTCGAGATTGCCACCTCGCAGAACGGCGGCTTCGCGTTCCACGCGCAGGGTCAGGCCGTCAAGGCGGAAGACACCGACAAGCCGTTCTACTTCGCGCCCGAGTCGCCCTGGCGCAACCTGGACCGCGGCAAGCGCATCACGGGCTTCATGGCCGGCACCAACCAGACCCACACGCCGACGCCGGCCTCCGCGGCCACGCTCGGTGCAGGTCAGAGCATGTTGGCTGTGTGCGCGGCTCTGCAACGGCAACTGCCCACCTTGCTCCCGGTCATCGGTGTGACGCCCCTGGCGTTCGGCACCGCCGCTGGCGCCCCCGACATCGCCACGGTGGGCGACGCCGACGGTCTGGTCGAGCTGTTCAACAGCGCTGCTTCCCGCGCCATCCTGTCCGTGCCCGAAGACGCGTCGCTGTACGAGGCGTATTACAAGGCGTTTTTGGGCCTCAACAAGGCTGCTGGTCGACCCACGATGGCCGCCAAGCTGCGCACCGGCAAGTCGGCCGCGAACTTCCTTGGGAAGAACCTCGCCGACCAGCTCCGCCCGACCTCCGACGACCTGATGCGTTATGGCATCGACGGCGGCACGGCGAACAAGCTCGCCGAGATCGGCAAGACGCTCATCACGACCGCCAAGGCCTTCAAGCTCGGCCTGACCTCGTCGGTCATGATGCCTGCCATGCGCGACGACCCGCACGGCGCCTTCGCCGACATGGCCAATCTGACCATGACGGTCGGCCTGCTCGGCCGCATGTTCGACGAGTTCATGAACGATCTTGCCGCCGAGCAAGACCCGATGTGCACGAGCCGCTCGCTCGCCGACAACGTCGTCATCACCGTCCACGGTGACACGCCGAAGGATCCGCGGGACAACTCCGGTTGGCCCGACGGCACCCCTGGCAACTCGAACTGGCTCTATGTCATGGGCAACGGCTACGTCAAGACGGGCTGGTTCGGTGGTGTCAAGGCCAACGGCGACATCTCGGGCTTCGATTGCGTCACCGGCAACGAGACCGGTGGTCAGATCACCGACGAGATGTCCGTGGCCGCCGGCGCCGCCGTGGCCTTCGCGGTGGCGAAGGGCGATATGCGTCGCGTGCAGGACTTCTACTCGGGTCCCGCCATCGACGGCATCGTGAACGTCAGCCCGATCTGATTCTGTCTCAGACAAAGCGCGCAAGGCCCGGCATGAAAATGCTGGGCTTTGCTGTTTCTACCCAGCATCGCAGACCGCTACGCCAAAGCCGGAGACGCCCATGGAACGTTGGAAGGAGGTCGCGGTGGGAGGGCGCTCGATGCGTTGCTACCGCGCGTTGCCCGCGCTCCCCGACGCTCCCTGCCTGCTCGTGTGCATGCACGGACCCGGCGTCGATCCCTTCATCCAGGATATCTGCGAGCGGCTGGCGGCCCACGGCATCGCCGCCAGCGCGCCGGATCTCTACCACCGTCAGGCCGAGCCTTTGGAGGAAGCTTGGACCAAAGTCCGAGACAGCGAGGCGTTGGAGGACCTGACGGCTGCCCTGCACGATCTGAAGGCGACTCCTGGCGTCGACCCGAGCAGGGCAGGGGTGCTCGGCTTCTGTATGGGAGGCCGTCTGGCCTTCTTGTTCGCGGCACACCAGGCTAGCTTGCGTGCGGCGGTGATGTTCCACGGGGGCAACCTGTTCGTGGCGCGGGACGGCCTGCCTTCGCCGTTCGACCAGGCCGAACGGGTCTCAGCGCCCGTGCTCGGCTTGTTTGGTGCCGACGACAAGAACCCAAGTGTAGCCGACGTCGAGCGCATCGAGGCCGAGCTTACCCGCCTTGGAAAGCGCCATACCTTCCATACCTATGCCGGGGCCGGCCATGCCTTTCTGAACTTCACGCGTCCGGCCGTATTTCGTCCGGAGCAGGCCAAAGACGCCTGGGACCTCTGTTTGCGCTGGCTCGACCAGCACCTCTGACGCGCCTACCATCGAAGGTCGCCGAGGCTCGCGCGGGCCAGGAAACTCTGTTAGCGTGCTTCCATGATCGCTCTTCCCACGGTGCAAGCCAACGGCGTCAAGTTCGCCTACCTGGAAGAGGGCGCGGGGCCCTTGGTGCTGCTCCTGCACGGCTTTCCGGACACGGCGCACACCTGGGACGCGGTGCGGCCTGCGCTCGCCAAGGCGGGCTACCGCGCCGTCAGCCCCTTCATGCGCGGCTATTTCCCGAGCGAGGTGCCGGCGGACGGTCGCTACGACGGCGACACCTTGGGGCGCGATGTGCTCGCCCTGATCGACGCCTTGGGCGAGAAGAGCGCCATCGTGGTGGGTCACGACTGGGGCGCCGGAGCTGCCTATTCCGCGGCGAGCATGGGGCCTCCCAAGGTGCGTTTCCTGGCCACGGTGGCCATCCCGCACCCGGCGGTCATGAAGCCGAGCCTGCGCATCATTTGGGGCGGGCGGCATTTCATCACCCTGCGCCTCAGGGGCGCCGAGGCGAAGATGCACGCCAACGACTTTGCCCACGTGGACGAGCTCGTCAAACGTTGGTCCCCGGCCTGGAATGTCCCGGACAACGAGACGCGCGCGGTCAAACAGGCCTTCCAAGAGCCAGGCTGTCTGAACGCCGCTCTCGGCTACTACCGCGCCGTCAACGTGCGCCCACCACCTTCCCACCTCAAGGTCATCGACGTGCCGACGGTAGCCTTCGCGGCGGCCGATGACGGCGTGTTGGTGACGGCAGACTACGAACGAGCGCGGAAGTGGTTCTCTGGAAGGTACGACGTGGTGGTGCTCCCGGGCGGGCACTTCTTGCATCGCGAGCACCCGCAGCGGTTCATCGAGGAGCTGCTGCGCGTCTTGCCACGGGAAGGGCGTGGTTAGGGCGGAGCTTCGCCGTCGAGGCAAGACAGCCTCAAGACTTCCACCATGGCAGGCCCGGCAGGCCCGAGGGCAGACCAGCTCATGAGCAGATTTCTTCCGTCGTCCGACGCGGACAGGGAGAGGGAAGGCTCGTAGAGGAAGGACTCGGGAGATTGATACGACGTGCCCACGACGAACTGTCCTCCCACGCCGAACAGGCTCACTTGAAGGGTGGAGGAGCTAGGGTCGAGGTTGTCGACCCAGGCGACCGCCAGCAAGCCGCCCAGGTCCGCGATGGCGAGCGGCCCCGCCGTCTGCCCATCGCTCGTCACGTCGAACAAGGGGCCCACGACGTTTCCTTCGTCGTCGAGCGCGACGGCGTGGATGGGAGGTGGCGCAAACGCGCTCTCTCCCGTTTCTTGCCATGCGAGCCAAGCGCCGCCCGGGCGTCGGGCGAGGGCCACGTGCGCCATGCGGTCGACCCCTTCGAACGTCGAGGCCAGGGGCACGGAGCCCAGCGTCGGATCGATGCGCATCACGTGCAGGCGCGTCGCGGGGCCCGGAATGCCGTCATCGTCGTCGCAGCTCCCAAACTCTCTGCCATTGGCGGTGGCGAGCAAATAGCCGCTGGCGACCTGGGTCAGGTCGGCTGGGAAGGGCGCGTCGGCGCAGGCCAGGTCGGCGAGCTCGCTCAAGGTAAGGTTGTCCGAGACAAGCTCCGCGCGAAGAAACGTGCCCGAAGGGAAGCCCACCTGAAAGGCCGCTAGGTGCCCGCCCGCTCCCCGCGCGAGGGCCGTGGCCCAGGCGGGCTCCCAGGCGTCCCAAGAGACTCCGCCGGGATAAGGATCGTAGAACGAATTCGGCGCCACCATCGGCGCGAGGTAAATGTCCGAAGGAAACTGACCCGTGGGCAGAAAGAACAGCACAGCAGCCGACGGCTCCGCGGCCCCCGGCGCCGCCGCGAAGCCCTCGCCACCGAAAGCGGCGACCTGGACAACGCTGCCGAGCGACTGGGGCCAATCTCCCCACGGCGAAAACACCACACTGCCGATGGTAGGTGGTGGACTGGTGGGATCGCTTATCGCCTCGCGCGCGAACACGACCATCGTCTCCGTCGCGCTAGCGCGCACAAGGCGTGGGCGCGCGCCGTGGAGGGCCGCCGCCGAGGTGTAGCTGATGGCCTGGCCCGTGATACCCAGGTTTGGACAGGTGGAGGGAAGACCCCCGCCTGCGCCCGTGGACGTGCTAGTTGTGGTGGTGGTGGTGGTGGCGGTGGTGGCGGTGGTATCGGGAGGCATGCCTCCAGAACCGCCTG
>CAYLJT010000444.1:0-7315 GCA_964383995.1 uncultured Polyangiaceae bacterium | reverse complement strand
ACCTCGAAGCTCGTGGTCGCGGGGCGCGGCGCGTTGCGCGCGACATCGCGCGGATGGATGCAGGCGAGCACGCGCCGTTTATCCTTTGGATGGGGCGCCAAGGGCACATCGATCGAGCCCGTGTCGGCCAGGCCCTCGCTGCGGCAAAGGAGCCAATAACGCTTGTCGAGCCGGCCTTCTTTGAGCGCCGTGGTCAGCGTGGTGAAGGCCACGGCGGTGCGCGCCGCGAGCAGGATCCCCGAGGTGTCCGTGTCGAGGCGGTGGCAGAGCCCCGGCTCGCGCGGCGAGAACCCGATCGACGCCATCTCGGGGTAGTGAAAAACCAGGGCGTTTGCCGCGGTTCCGAGCTCTCCGGGCGCGAGGGGCGTGCTCGGCTGCCCCGCCGGCTTGTCGAGCACGACCACATCGTCGCGCTCCAAAAGCACGACAAACGCCGCGTTTGCGTCGGGCAAGGCACCCTTCGGCGCCTCCGTGTCGAGGTCCACTTCGATGACGTCGCCGAGGCCCGCGACGTCCCCTTTTCCGGCGCGAAAAGAGCGCTCGTTGCCCTCTTTCGTGATGCGAACCTTGTTCGCCTCGAACAGTTTTTTGACGGCCGCGCGCCCCAGGCCGGGGCCATGTTGGACCACGAGCTTGTCGAGGCGACTGCCCGCTTCCGCGGGCGAAACAGTGATTCGAATCATAGGGACGGAGTCGAGGTACTACGGTCAGTGTCCGTCGTGGGTCCAGAGATCGTCCACGCTCGGGGTGGCCCATTGGTTGGTGCGGGCCAGGTCTTCGTCGTCGCCCTCGACGACCTTTTGCGGCGGGGGCGCGGGGCGGCTCGCGGGCGCGGAGGAGACCACGTCGTCGGCGCCGTCGCTCGACGAGGCGTTTGCGATCACCACCTCGTTTGCCGCTTGCGGTGCCGGTTTTCGAAGGGTTTGCGGCTCGTTGCGGCTGGACGAAGCGGCGTCCTCGCCTTCGCTCAGCTCGGGCACGCGCGGCGGTCTTGGCGGCGGCGGGATCGAGCCTTTGCCGAGGGCCGGGGGTGGAATGGAGCCCGCGCGCGCGCCGGGTGGAATCACGGGCGGCTGGATTTGCGGCAAAGGTGGCGGCTGAAACCCCATCGCGGCCTCGGCGGCGGAGAAGATCTCCACCAGATCGCGCAGGGGAATGTTCTGCGTGATCACCTCGGCGGTCACGATCGCGAGGTCGTCCGCCGCGTGAAACACCTTGCGCGGGTGCTCTTTTTCCCGCGTGTGGCGGGCCTCGTCGACGGCCACGCGCAGCTCCAGCGGGATGTGCGTGTGCCAAATGCGCCCGTTGATCCGCGTGCGCACGTCCCAAGGCGTGAGGATGGGCTTGCGCTTGAAGCCCCCTTCGGCGCTTGCATCGGCGAGCAGCGCGCGAATCAGCCAGGCAACCAGCTCTTGATGCTCGGGCGTGTCCTGCTCCCAAGGCAACCGTTCGCGCAGCTCGCGCCAAATTTCGCCGGCTGGCCCGTACACGGCGATATCCGCCGGCTCGAACGCGTTTTCGAACGCCGCGTGCGTCACGTCCTCTTCGTCGAGCACCGCGTCGATCAGCTCGGCCTGGGCCGCGGGCGATTGCCGACGGGCTGCGCGGGGCGCGAGGCCCGTGAGCGCCACCGTGATTTGCTGTCGAATATCGGCCCGGTCGCGAAACCAAGCGAGCCGCGTGGAAGCGGGAAAACGCGCCCGCAGGGTCTCTGGCGTCCACCACGGCAGGGCCATGGCGCGGAGCTTGGTGAGAAGCTCCGAGACCAATTGAAGCTCCGCCTTCCGGGCCAGGTAGGCGCGGGCTTCTTCGCGGAGCGTGTCGTCGTCTTTCTTGTCGACGTCGCGATGCTCGAATTGGGGCGCGGTATCAGCCATGGGAAGAGGGAGCGTAGCGAAAGCGCGCGAGCGTGTCTTGGATCGAGCCCGTCCGCGCTTCGGTTTGCTTAGATTTGGCTTTTCGGAGGCCACGGCGTGAGGGCGATGTAGGGGGGAGCGAAGGCCAGCGCATAGGCCACCAAGACCCCATTGTCACGACCGTAGACCGCCAAGAGGCCAAAAAAGAACAACGCAGGAGGCACCCGCGTCCAGAGCAGAGGAGCTGGTATTTGGGCTCGCAATCGCTTGCGGCTGACCCAAAGCGTGGTGCCCGAGGAGAGGAGCCAAAGCGCTACCACCGCGGCTACCTCGCTCAACGGACCCGCGCTCCACTTGAAGAAGAGCCACCACGTGGCGACGAGCGCGAGGTGCGTGAAGGCCGGCCCAACGAACAAAACGGCCGTGTCCATCAGGGCGGGCGAACGGCTCCTGTCGAGCGCCTGAAAGAGCGCAAGGCAGGCCAGCGCAAAAAAGCTCCAACCGAAGATGCCAATCACCGGCACCTCGAACAGGCCGTCTGCGCTCCAGCGCCAAAGTCCCGCGCGCACCGCGATGGGCTCCATCAACGACGCATCGAGCAAGACGAGCGTCGCCGCGACGGGCAGGCGCGCACGCGGGGCCACGTGCCGCGCAATGTCGTCCGCCGAGACCACGACGCTCGGCCAAATGAGCGGGATGAACAGCGGAACCTGACCCAGCCACAGGGACCACGGCGCGGGCTCGTACGCGTAGTAGCCATAGAGGGAGATGCACGTGCTCTCGCCCAGCCAAGCCGCCCCGGAGAGCAAAACGAGGCGTCGTAGGAAGGTGCTCGGGCGGTCGTCGAGGCGGGCCCGCGTCACCACGTAGAGCGCCACGATGGGCAGGCAACAGAGCTCGAAGACCGTCATCGGAGCGCGCTGCCTACCACGAAATCCAGGTCCCGGGCGTTGTTCCCCGCGGCGGGCTGCACTAAGCGCCTACCATGCCCTCCTACGTCGCCCTGCTGCGCGCGATCAACGTGGCCGGTCACCAAACCATCTCGATGGCCGACCTCAAGAGCTTCGCTGTGTCGCTCGGCCTTACCCAGGTTCGGACGCTCCTTCAAACTGGCAATCTCTTGTTCGACAGTGCCAAAAAAGCAGAGGCCCTCGCGGCCCTGCTCGAAACGCGCGCCCTCTCCGATCTCGGGCTCGATACGCCCTTTTTGATGCGCAGCGCGGCGGACTGGGCGGCCATCGTCAGGGCCAATCCGTTCGTCGACGAGGCGGTCAAGGTCCCTGCCAAGCTCGTGCTCATGCCGCTCCAGGTGGCTCCAGCGGCGGAGCGGGCTCGCGCCCTGCAAGCGGCCCACGCGGGCCCGGAGGTGATTCGCTTGGTGGGAAAGGACCTCTATCTTTACTACCCGGAGGGCATTGGAAGGTCGAAGCTGACGGTCAAGAAAATCGAGTCTGCCCTTGGCACGGTTGGCACCGGGCGCAACTGGAACACGGTCCTGAAGATCCAGGCCGAGCTCGCCAAGGCCTGAATGCGCAACTAGCCCCCACGCGCTCGCGCAATTGCACAACACGCGCAGGTTGGATCCCGCGGGCCCCGGGGTAGACGCGGCGAGCAAGCCTAAAAAACCAGGACTTCACCAGCCCCAGGGTTTGGCCCGGGCCCTGCTATCGGCTCGCCCGACTCGCCCGCCTGCCACCCTCACCGTTGGGAGCTCACCATGCGTTCTGTTCTTCGTGCTGGTCTTTGTTTTGGGGTCTGTCTCGGACTTTCCGCGTGCAGCCCCGCCGCCTCCGAGTCCGACCTGGACGACGCCTCGCTGCGCAGTGACGGCATCATCGGCGGCACCAAGGACACGGGTGATCCGGCCGTCGTGCTGATGAAGGCCAGTCAAGGCAACACGGGTTGGTGGTGTACAGGGACGGTCATCGCTACACGCCTCGTCTTGACCGCTGCCCACTGCGTGGAAGACGCAGGGCAGGGCACCAAAATCAAGGTCATGTTCGGCACCGAAGAGAGCAAGGCCAAGCCCTCGGACTACATCGACGTGAAAGAGTGGCACCACGACCCGAAGTACATGGCCACGAACAACATCGCCGCGGGGCACGACGCCGCCGTGTTGATCCTCGCGCAAGACGCGCCCGTCACGCCCCTGCCCATCAACCGCAAGGCCTTGACCCAGGCCATGGTCGGCAGCCCCGTGCACGTGGTCGGCTTCGGCAACGACAACGGCTGGGCCGGCACCGGATCCGGCATCAAACGGCACATTTTTACCAAGGTCGCTGGCCTCGAGCAGGGCGTGGTCAACATCGGTAAGCCGGGTCAAACCACCTGCCAGGGTGACTCGGGCGGACCGTCCTTCATGACCATCGACGGCGTCGACGTGATCGTCGGCATCACCTCCTACGGCCTGCAAGGTTGTGTCGACTACGGCAGCTCCACGCGTGTCGATCTGGCAGCGTCGTGGATCGATCCGTACATCAGCGCCAACGGCGGTGATCCGGGCGGCGGCGATGACCCCGGTGGCGACGTGTGCAAGCCCGCCTGCGACGGCCGCAACTGCGGCGACGACGGTTGTGGTAGCTCGTGTGGTACGTGCGATTCAGGGGACGTGTGCAACAGCCAGGGCGTTTGTGAAGGTTCCGCTCCGCCTCCACCTCCTCCCGGCGGCAATGGTCAGGAGAGCGAGCCCAACGACGATCCGAACGAGTCCAACCCGCTGTCCGGCGGGGTATCGGGCACCATCGGCAGCGTGGCCGACCACGACTGGTACACCTGGGACGTGGGCGCCGGGGCGACCTACACGATCAAGCTATCAACCTCCCACGAATACGTGATGACCTTGTACAAGGTGGTGTCCGGGGGCTACCTGTACGAAATCACCTCGGCCTTCGATGTGATCGAGAAGACAACCCCGAACGGCGGCGAATATTACATGGAAATTTGGGGCGGAAACGGCGACTACAGCGCCAGCGACCCGTACGACCTGACCGTGTCGATCCACTGAGCCTTCACGCCGTCACCGGACGCCTGGAGAGCTTGAAGGTTGGGATCAGGATGATGGCGCTCAAGATCGACAACGCCAAGAACACTTGGAACAGCGCTTCCCAGCCGTAGGCGCCGCTCACCCCCGTGGTGACGGTCTCCTGGGCGACAGCCCCGACCGATCCGATGCCGTTGATGATCCCGGCCGCCAAGGCCGCGCTCTTGGGGCCCGCCGCATCTTGCGCGGCGGCCCCGGAGATCAGCGTGTCAGGCCCGAACAAGAGGGCGCCAACCAGGGCCATGAGAGCAAAATTGATCGTCATGCTCAGTCCGCCAAACGAGCCGTAGGCGTACAGCGCGCCCGCCAAGCCGACACACGAAATGGCTGCCACCACGGACCTCGGGATGTGGCGAATGCGGTCTGACAAGAGGCCAATCAGGATGGTGCCGACGACGCCCCCAATCTCGAACGACGTGGACGAATAGCCGGCGTCCGACTTGGAGTAGCCAAGGCCCTTTTCCAGGTAGAAGGGCAACCAGAAGAGCAGTGAATAACGGATCAGCTTGAGGTTGAAGTAGGAAAGTCCGAGACACCAGAGCAAGGGACTGCGCAAGACGCGCCGCTGGGCCTCCTTCTGCTCGGCTTTTTCTTCGGCGGTTTGCTCTTTGGAGCCGGCTTCGTGTTTGCCCGCGCCGGGCCCCGGCTTCAGCCCCGCAAGCACGCCCAGGCCCACCACCGCGATCAGCGCGGCTGGAATGAGGTAGGCGCTCCGCCAGCCGAAATGGGTAAAGAGGTAGGTCGCGAGGCCCGTCGCCACGATGCCGCCCACCTGGTAGCAAGTCGCCCACAGGCCCATGACGCCGCCGCGATTCTTCGGCGTGGTCCACTCGGCCATGGCCTTGATGTTCCCGGGCCAACCCGACGATTGGAAGGCACCGTTGAGCATGTAGGCCAGAAAAAACAGGATCCACATCCCGGACAAGCCAAACAGCGCGCAGGCCGCGGCGGCCCCCAACATGCCGTAGCCAATCAGCCGCCGCGCGCCGATTTTGTCGCCGGCGTTGCCGCTTATGTATTGCCCGACCGCGTAGGCCGCCAAGTAGGCCGTCTCCACGCCGCGCAGGGCGGTGGGCCCTAGCTCGTCGAGGATGCTGCTCTTCGTGACGCTGAAGCCCTTGCGGCCGAGGTAATACGACGCGTACGAGGTCCACGTCAGGGCGTAGGCGGCAAAATGCCGCTTTGTAATGCGGTCGGGGCTCGATGGCGGGGCTTCTTCGCTGGACACGCGGTCGAGCGTATCCGAGACTGCCCCGAGGGTGGCAAGAACTTCACGCCGCCGAGGTTTTGGAGCAGAGTCGGCCCATGGTGAGCGAGCCCGGCGCGCCCCTTCCCAAGCCCCGAGGGAGCGCCTTCGCACGGCTGATGATAGGTCACATGGTGGCCTACCCGATCGCGTTCTTGTGGGCGGCGGCCAGCGTCCCCGTGCTGATTTGGATGTTCGACGAAGAGCTCTTTCGTATCGCCGACGAGGCCGACATGGCCCGCTTTCTGACCATGAAGATGCTCTACCCAGCGGCGCTCGCGGCCCTGGTCGCCCACGGCGTCGCCCTGCCCTGGGCCTTCATGAAGGACGAGACCCGAGGGAAACGCTGGTTTTTGTGGGCTCTCGGCGCTCTTGCCGGGGTTGGCCTGCTGTTCGGCGCGGTGGGGTGGGCGGTTCTTTTGTTGCGGGACGGATAGACTCTATCGACGTCAAGCCTTTGATTTTTTGGCAACAGGCTTCTTGGCAACAGGCTTCTTGGCAACAGGCTTCTTGGCAACAGGCTTCTTGGCAACAGGCTTCTTGGCGACAGCCTTCTTGGTGGGGGATTGGGGGGCGACGGCGGCCCCCTTGTCGCGGGCGTCGAGCTCTTTCACGAGCTTCTTCGGCGCGATGATGCGGTAGCTGTCGACGATGAATTGCTCCACCTCGGCCCAGTCGGGCTTCGGCCCGAGCACCATGTCGGTTCCGCCGTATTGGCCGACGTATTTGGCGACCTTGAAGCGCGGATCGGAGGCGACGAGCATCGCTTGCAGGTCGCGGTGGGTGCGAAAGCCCATCTCCATTTCGCCCTCTTCGTTGCGACCCCAGCCCACGAAGATCTTGCCGTTCACCTTGCAGTGGACGCTGCCCCAGGGGCGGTCCTCGTAGGCCCCCGGAAGTCGAAGAACGATGGCGAGGAGTCGGTCGTGAAAGGGGTCGGCGCTCATGCGCAGATTGTACATGGCGCGGCTTGGGCGGGGGAAGAGGTCGTCGACCGTCAACCGGAGCCGATGGCGACCACGCTGTAGGCGACGGCCACCTTGCGCCCCGGGTTCTTGTAGGCGTGCTTTTGGTCGCCGCGGAACACCACGACGTCGCCCGGGAGCAGCAGGTAGCTCGTGCCGGAGGCGATCAGCTCCACCGTGCCAGACTCGCAGGTGAGGTACTCGCGGG
>CAYLJT010000443.1:0-7325 GCA_964383995.1 uncultured Polyangiaceae bacterium | reverse complement strand
CGCGTCGTTGAAGTACGCGGGCACCGTGATCACGGCCTCGGTCACGGGCTCGCCGAGGTAGTCTTCGGCGGCTTTCTTGAGCTTCATCAACACGCGGGCCGACACCTCGGGGGCCGACGTCTCTTTGCCGCGCACGTTGAAGACGGCGTCGCCGTTTTTGGCCTTCTTGACCTCGTAAGGCACGCGCTTCATCTCGTCGCCGACCTCGTCGAAGCGACGCCCCATGAAGCGCTTGGCCGAATAGACCGTGTTGAGCGGGTTGGTCACCGATTGGCGCTTTGCGATTTGACCTACCAGAACGTCGCCCTTTTCATCCCAGCCAACGACGCTCGGTGTAAGGCGGGCCCCTTCCTCGTTCACGATGACTTTGGGTTCTTTGCCTTCCATCACCGCGACGACGCTGTTCGTCGTGCCGAGGTCGATGCCGATGATCTTGCCCATGGTCGGATTCCTCCAAAATGCGCTGCGAAATACGCATGAAAAGCGAGCTTCAAGCGGCTCGCTGAGTCGAGAGTTCGGCGGAGCTCGGTCTTAATGCGCTCACCGTGAGCACATCGACCCGGTACCCCGTTGCGGCAGGTTTCGCGGAGCTGGGACGCCGGTCAAAGCCGACGTCTGGGCGCGAAGCTAATCACGGGCTCCCTTCCGTCAACTGCGGCGGCTTCGCGCGGCACACTTCGTGTTTAAGGCGTGCTGGGTGCCTATTCGAGCGTGGGCCGCTCGTTCTTTGACGAGGGCCGCGCGGAGCGCGCAGGGGGCCCTCAGGCCTTGGCGGAGGAGCCGGTGTTGTACTTGCGGCGGAACTTCTCGACGCGACCCGCGGCGTCGAGGACCTTCTGCTTGCCGGTGTAGTAGGGGTGGCAAGCGCTGCACACGTCGGTCGTGAAGCTACCCCGAGTGGACTGCGTTACGACGACGGAACCGCAGGCGCATGTGATGGTGGAGGGGGAATAATCAGGGTGAATGCCGGACTTCATGGCGACGGGCTCCTTGCCCCACGTTCGCGGGGTCGGGACAATTAACCGCCGCGAGACCGGATCGCAAGGGGTAGGGCGGAAAGAGGCAGGCCCCCTTGGGGAGTGGCTCGCCGCGCGCTATGGTGCGCGCCATGCCGTCTCCGAACCTTCTCGCTCCCGTCCTCGCGAGCGCGCCTCGCGCCGAAAAGGCACGCCCCTACATCGGCGGTCAAGCGGTCCTCGAGGGCGTGATGATGCGTTCGCCCGGCTCTTTTTCGATCGTGTGCAGGCGCCGCTCGGGGGAGCTCGTCGTGCGCGAGCGGCCGATGACGCCGACAACGGGCTTTCGCACGTGGCCCCTTGTACGCGGCATTGCAACGGTGGGCGAGTCGTTGAGCCTCGGCTCCAAGGCGCTGCGTTGGTCGGCCGACCTGTACGAGGCCGATCTGGCCGAAGAAGAAGAGGGGAAAACCGGGGACGAGGCCGGAAAAAAGGCGGTCTCCGGCAAGAACAAGGGGGTCGGCGTGGCCTCCGCATTGGCCCTCTCGATCGTGGCTTTGGCCACGCAAACCGCCGAAGGCCCCGGCGCGTTCCCCGACGACGAGCCCAAATCTCGGGGAATTTTGGCCTATTTGCCGATCTTGTTTGCGATTGGCCTGTTCGTGGCGCTGCCGCAGGCAGCGGCCGAGGGCATCGACAAGCTCTTCGGTCTCGGCCTCGAGGTGATGTCCGCGCCCTATCAAGCCATCACCGGCGTGGCAAAGCTCACGATCGTGATTGGCTATCTGCTGTTGATCCGGCGCGTGGCCGAGATTCGCAGGGTTTTTCAGTACCACGGCGCCGAGCACAAGACGATTTCCACCTATGAAGCAGGGGAAGACTTGGTCGTCGAGAACGCGCGCAAGAAGACCACCCTGCATCCCCGCTGCGGCACGACCTTCCTTGTGATGGTCGCCCTGGTTTCCATCGTCGTGTTCAGCCTCGCTGGCGCCTACCTGCCTAAAGCGCCGGGCGGCCGCGTGGCCGAGTCGGTCGGGTTCTTCCTCATGAAGCTCCCGCTCTTGCCGGTCATCGCCTCCATCACCTACGAGATTCAGCGCGTTTTTGCCCGCTACTGCACCACGGGCCCGCTGCGCGCGCTGCTTTGGCCGGGCTTTCTGGTGCAAAAAATCACCACCGACGAGCCCGACGACGGCGCCCTCGAAGTGGCCCTCGCCTCCCTCCGCGCCACGCTTTGGCGCGAAGAGCGAGCCAAGGCCGAAGTGCGACCGGACCGCGTTTTTCCGAGCTACTCCGCTGTCCTAGACGATCCGGGTTATGCCTGAACTTCCCCTCGAAAAACTGACCTCGGTGGCTCGCCGTTATCGCGAGATTGAGCATCTGCTTTGTGCGCCGGAGGTGCTCTCCGACCCCCAAAAGATGCAGAAGCTCAACAAAGAGCTGCGCGATATCGGCCCGGTCGTGACCACGTTCGACGCCCTGCGCGACGTCGACAAGCGTATCGCCGACGATCGCGAGGCCCTGCAAGATCCCGAGCTCGCCGAGCTGGCGGAGGCAGAGCTGCCCGACCTTTTGGCGGAGAAGGGGCGCCTCGAGTCCAGCCTGGAGCTGCTCTTGTTGCCCAAAGATCCGAACGACGAGCGCAATACCATCGTCGAGATTCGGAGCGGCGAGGGCGGTGAAGAAGCAGCGCTGTTTGCGGCCGATATCTTCCGCATGTTGACGCGCTACGCCGAGACCAAGGGCTGGAAGGTCGAGGTCCTCAGCGTGAGCGAGGCCTCGGCCGGCGGCTACAAAGAGGTCATTGCTCTAGTCACGGGGCAAGACGTCTATTCGCACCTCCGCTACGAGGGCGGCGTGCACCGCGTGCAACGCGTCCCCGCCACCGAGGCGCAGGGCCGCATCCACACCTCCACGGCCACCGTCGCCGTGCTGCCCGAGGCCGACGAGGTCGACATCATGATCGACGAAAAAGACCTCGATATCTCGATCGCGGCGTCGGGCGGCCCGGGCGGTCAAGGCGTCAACACCACGAACAGCGCCGTTCAAATCAGGCACATTCCAACTGGCATCATCGTCAAGTGCCAAGACGAGCGCTCCCAGCTCAAGAACAAGGCGCGCGCGCTCAAGGTGCTCCGCAGTCGCCTCTTGGAGCTCGAACAGCAAAAGCAGGAAGACGCGCTGTCGGCCGAGCGCCGGGGCATGGTCGGCACGGCCGAGCGCTCGCAGAAGATCCGCACCTACAACTACCCGCAGAACCGCGTGACCGACCACCGCATTGGCATCACGTTGCACAAGCTCGAGCGCATCGTCGACGGCGACCTCGACGAGCTGATCGGCGCGCTCCGCACCCATCGTCAGGCCGAGCTTCTGCGCAAGGGTGGCAGTCAAAGAAGCGCCACCAACGAGCTTGCATGAGCTTTGCGCCCAACCATGAAGCGTTGCTGGTCGCGTTGGTCTTGGCGCCCGCGACGTTCTCGCGAAACAGGCACTTTAGCCTGTATTCCGATGCTGCCCTGCGCAAAGTGCATCGCCGCGCGCTCGTCGTGCGCGGCATCGTGCGCCACTTGGGAGAGACCTTGTCCGAGCGCAAGGCGCACATCGTCCACGTCGAAGACCGCCCCGACGGAGGTGTCGAGTTGCGCTACGAAGTGCCCAGTTTGGGGCTTAGGCGGGTGGCCTGGCTGTCGGCGGCGGAGGCCGCCGTGGTCCGCTTTGCGTTGGAGCGCGCCGGTAGGCAGACGCACGAGTTTTTTGCGCACGCGGCGGCGCTCGACCCCGTGCGCATCGAAGCGACGTTGTCGACACTGACACGCACGTTGCCGGACAACGTGGCTGTCGGCGCTTCGTAGGCCCACAAAAACCGACCGAGGCCGGTCCCTTCGGGGGTCCGACCTCGGTCCATGGGTTCAGCGCATCACATAGCGCTTACATCACGCTCCGTCCTCAGACGAGCATGTGGCTAGACGTTGTCAGTTGGGCTCGTTGAAGAGCACGTGGAACAACTGGTAGCTATACACGCCTCCTTCTCCAGTGTGCTTGACGACGAGGATCCGGATCGTCGGCAAGGTGTCGTTCAGGAGCCCGAAGGAAGACCAGTCGAAGCTGAGGTCCCCGGTGCTCGTTACCCACCCGTATCCGATGTTGACGCCGTTCAGGTAGTGGTTGTCGATGCTCGCGAACGTGTAGGGTCCGCAGCAGTCGACGTACTGCTCGAAGAGCTTCCACTCCTCGCCGGTCGTCTCGTGGCTGAACAGCTTGATGTCGCCAGAGGACAAGCCCTGGACGATGTTGTCAGCGTCCACCACGAGCTGCACGTTCGTCAGATCCATCGTGTAGTCGGGCGGCGGGACAGCCGATCCTTCCGCGGTGGCGGTGACCATCGCGTAGATCGCGGGAGGCGACTCGTTGCCGCAAACGGTGGCATCATCCGAATAGAGCATGCGGATGGTGAAATCGTTCGTGTAGCGGGTCGTGTCGAGGTCGTTGAGCTCCGCGTTCGTGTAGAACGCGAAGTCCGGCCCATTGTTCACCGCGGACGGCGCGGCGGCCAGGTCGAGCCCGAGGACGACGGGCGGCTCGACGGAGACGTTGAAGAACGCGCTAGGCGCCTCCATCACCATGCCCGTCATGGTCAACGGGCAATTGCCGAAGCTCTCGTTCAGCACCACCTCCAGCGAACGGTCCGTTGGATCGTTCAGTGTGAGCTGCCAGGACTCACCCGCGTGAACCTTGCAGTTGGCTCCATAGGTCCCTTGGATGGCCCAGGGGGTCACGAGCTCACCGTGGTCGTTCATCAGCGTCTTGACGGTGAGATTGTCCGAGACAGCGCCGATACGCACGAGCGTATCACCGTCGCTCTCGCTGCCACCGCAGCCGCCGAGCACCACGCCAAACAGCGCGAGGCTCAAGGCCATTGAGCAGAGCGTCTTCATCAACATGGCGCGCTCCTTTCTGTGCCTACATCCGATGTGGGCAGTGAGCGTGCCAAACGCTTGCACACCTCCAAGGTGCGATATTTGGCCCTAAAGCCGCACTTTGGGTGTCAATCCAAACTGCCAAGTGCGCGAAGCTTGCGATTGGGCGCAAAAAGGGCGCACTTCGCATGTCGGCCACACGGGCACCGCTCAGCTCGGCAGTTGAGCTCGGTTGATGTGATTGGCGGTACCAGCGAGTCCGCCAAGACAATCATTTCTAAATGCTAGTTACGCGGCCCGAATTCGCAAGGCCCCCACGCGCGAATTCACGCCCACACTCGGCCCGCGGACCGCGCCCACCGTGGTCGGACTGGAGGTCGATGCACGGGCCGTTGACGAGGGCTCGGCTACTACCCCAAGACATCGAGCTTGCGCTTCGGGCGCAGCTCGTGGCCACTGCCCTCGACGTCGGGCGTCTTGACCCAGGTGCTCGCGGCTTCATTCACCCTCGGCTCGTCCCACACCGACCAGCCGTCGGGCAGAGGGCCTGGCAAGGTGGGTTGAATGGTGCGCTCGAGGAGCTGAAAATCGTGCCTGATTTCGAGCGAGAGCGGCAAACCCTTCTCGGGGCCTCGGTCGCGGAACCACTCTTTGGCCGTCTTCACGTTGCGAATGAGCACCCAGTGTTGCGGGTCTTCTTTGGCGCCCTTCGTGAACCAATCCATCATGGCGTCGAGGTCGCCCCGTTGTTGGGCGATGCACGCAAGATGGTTGTAGGCGACGCCCGGGATCGGGTAGCCAAGCGAAAGGGCCTTCTTCGTGTGCAGCTCGGCGTTCTGCCATTCGCCCGCGCGATAATAGGCTGAGGCGACATCCATGTGCGCGCCGTGGTAGTCGCCGAGGCGCCCCAGAATGGCCAGCGCGTCGCCCACGCTCTCACGGTACATCTCGCGCAGACCGCTGTTCTTCGCGAACCAGCCGTTCATCAGCGCGGTGTCCGCCTCGTTCGCGTCGAAGGGGGTCTTCAGCTCTTGAAAACCACCCTCGAAGTACACCTCGCGGTTGAGCCAGCCAGAGGCCTCGGCCTCGTCGAAATCGCGTGTGCCTGGGTAGATGGACAGGCAGGAGAACACGTATTGATGGGGCCGCGCGCGCTTGAGAAAATCAAGCGTCTCGCGGAAGCTCTCCGCGGTCTCGCCGCGGTTTCCCAACATCATGTAATAGCGCACTTGGATGCCGACTTTGCGGGCGAGCTCGGTCGACTCCATGATTTCGGCCACCGTGATTTTCTTGTCGATGGCGTCCAAAATGCGCTGGGAGCCCGACTCGACGCCGAGCGACAGGCGTTGACAGCCGGCGAGGCGCATCTCCCGCAACAGGGGCTCGGTCAACAGGTCAACCCGGGTGTCGCAGCTCCAAAAGAACTGGAGGCCCTTTTGGCGAATGGCTTGGCACAGCTCGCTGACGCGCTTTTTGTTGGTGGTAAACGTGTCGTCTTTGATTTGCACGAGCTTGACCGGCAAGCGCGCCAAGACGCCCTCCAGGGCGGAGAGCACGTAGTCCACCGAATTGGCTCGGAAACCCCGCCCCCAGCTCGTCTCGGCGCCGCAAAAGGTGCAGGCCCAAGGGCAGCCCCGCGAGGTCATGAGGATGTGCGTGTCGAAGTAGTGGTGGGGGCAGGCGAGCGTATCAAGGTTCTCGATGGCCGCGCGGGCGGGACCGCGCACCACGCGCTCTCCGTCCCGGTACACGGTGCCGGCGATGCCCTTCACCGTCGCGCCCTTGGCCAGCCGCTCGACGAGCTCCAGAAAGGTCGCGTCGCTCTCACCCACGCACACCGTGTCGATGGACGCGTGGTGACTCAGCATTTCGGCGGCGAGCGGGGTCGCGTGGGGGCCGCCTATCACCACATGGGCCTGGGGATGACAGGCCTTGATTTCCTGGGCCGCATAGGCGACGCCCCTGCGATTCGCGGTCCAACACGACATGCCAAAGACATCGGCGTCGAGGCCGCGAATCACCTCTTGCACCTTGTCCCAGGCGAAGGACGAGAGGTTCAACACCTTGACCTGATGGCCCGCGCGGATGCTCGCGGCGCCCAGGGCCAAGAGGCCATAGGGTATTTGGTAAAAGTCGGCGTCGAGGTCGCCTGGACGGTAGTCGTCCGGGGGGCCTTCACCGGGCGTGGGCGGGGGAGCGCCCGGTGAAGCGGTCTTCCAGGGAGGGGGGTAGAGGAGGGCGATTTTCACCCGGCCCCTACTTCTGTTGTTCCTGTTTCGCCTTCTGTTCGGCCTGCAACGTATCGAGGTTTTCGGCCTGGATCAGCCGCGGGTTCATGAGCTCGTGGAAGGCGACCTTGGCGAGCTCGCCCGTCTCGCCCTGCTCGTGGCGCAGGGCCATGAGCATGCCTTTTTCTTTCATGAACTTGAGCGTCTTGATGGCGCCCTGTTTG
>CAYLJT010000442.1:0-7330 GCA_964383995.1 uncultured Polyangiaceae bacterium | reverse complement strand
CTTGTTCGAGTGGGCTCCGCGGGGCCTCTCGTTCCTCATCGTGCCCGTCGTGACGATGCGCTTGCTCGCCGAAGAACGCCGCTCGGGCACCCTCGAAATGCTCATCACGCTGCCCGTGAAAGACCACGCGGTCATCCTCGGGAAGTTCATGGGCGCGTGGGGCCTCGTGCTCCTCTTGGTGCTGTCCACCGCGCTCTACCCGATCGTGATGTTTTGGTTCCCCTGGAACCTCGGCGCCCTCGATACGGGCCCGGTGGTCTCGGGCTACATCGGCCTCGTGCTGTACAGCGCGGCGGCGGTGTCCATGGGGCTGCTCGTGTCAGCCCTCACCGAGAGCCAAGTCATCGCCTTCTTCGTGACCTTCGTGCTGCTCTTCACGCTGCACTTCGTGGGTTACATGGCCGACACGGTGCACCTCGAAGCAGCGCGGGACGTGATCTCGTTCGTCAGCTTCGACACGCGCCTCGCGCCCTTCTCTCGTGGGCTCATCAACACCCGCGATGTGGTCTTTTTCGCATCCATCACTGTCGGCTGTCTGATGGCCGCTTTCCGCGCCCTCGAACGGCGCAAGTGGGCGTGACCAACCATGGAACGCAAAGCAAAAGCCGCGACCGAAACCGGCGTTTATCTCTTCATCGTGGCGGCCATCCTGGTCGTCGCGAACCTCCTTTCTCTCACCGCGTACAAGCGCATCGACATGACGAAGGCGGAGCGTTTCACGCTCTCGAAGGGCTCCGCCCGCCTGGTCAGTGAGGGGCTCAAGCAACAGCTTCAGCTCGATGTCTACGTGACCCGCGGCCTCGCGAAGCACGACGCGTTCATCCAAGACCTCACCGACCTCATGGGTGAGTACGAGCGCGCGGGCAACGGCAAGGTCAAGTACACGATCATCGAGCCCAAGACCGACGAAGAGCGGACCGCTGCCAAAGACGCGGGCCTGCAAGAGTCGGCCTTCGGCGACGTGAGCGAAACGGGCGGCGATCAAGCGACGATCACCCGTGGCTTCATGGGCATCGCCTTCAAGTACGGCAGCGAGAAGGACGCGATCCCGATGCTCTCGCCCGATCAAGGGCAGGGCCTCGAGTTCTGGATCACCAACAAAATCCGGGAAATTCGCGACAAAGCCGACGGCCTTTCGCAGAAGTTCGGCATCCTGACGGGCAAAGACGAGCTGAAGCTCACCGAGGCCAACCTCGTCGCTGCGGCCCCCGGCCGCCCCGGCCCCAACATGCGCGGCATCATGGAGCAGGCGCTCCCCTTCTACAAATTCGAAGACGTCGATTTGCAAGAGGGCAAGGCCGAAATCGACAAGGAGCTCGCGGGCCTCATCATCACGCAGCCCGGCAAAGACTTTACCGAGGACGAGCTCAAGAAGATCGACGAGTTCTTGATGCTCGGCAACAAGGCCGTCGCGATCTTCGCGGGCGCCGTGAACATGAAAGCGGCCGATCCCTCGATGAAAGCCGAGCTTTCTACGCGCGGCCTGGAGAAGCTGCTCGATGGCTACGGCATCGAGATGAAGAAGGAAGCCGTGCTCGACTGGGGCCGCTCCATCGCCATCCCCGTGCAAGCGGGCCCGGGCCAGCCCATGTGGTTCCGCGCGCCGGGCGTGGTGCAGGTGCTCCACGACCCGAGCCTCGACGACAAGGAGCAGTTCCTCGATTCATCGTTCGCAGGCTTCTTCCGCCTCGATGAGCTCGCGTTCCCCTTCCCCTCCACGCTCGTTCCGCACGAGGACAAGCAACCCCAAGCGAAGCTCAGCGTCGTGGCTCGCTCCACGCCGCGCACGACGATCGACGCGTCGGACAGCATCGAGATGAAGATCTCGGCGGATTGGAAGGAGAAGGGCGAGCACGGCCAACGGGCCATGGCGATCGCGCTCGAGGGCACGATCAAGAGCGCCTTCGGTGCCGAGAGCTCCAAGGCCCCGAGCCGCCTCCTGGTGCTCGCTTCGCCGCAGTTTCTCTCGAACCCCTTCGCGCGCGCGGGCAACCCGCCTCCGATGCCCCCGCAAATGGCGATGATGGGCGGCATGGGCGGCGACGAGGACCTGCAAATGCTCTCGCAGCCCTACGCGCAGAAGTACCTGACCGCCACGATCCTCGCCTTCAAGAACATCCTCGATTGGATGGGCGGCGACAGCGACCTCATCGCGGCGAGCGCGAAGCTCCTCGGTGAGACCAACCTCACCTACCACGACATCTCGAAGCCCAAGGTCGAAGACACCGACGACGAGGAGTCCATGAACAAGAAGATGGAGGACTACAAGAACGAGCGTCAGCGCGTGCAAAGCCGCGTGCAGTGGACGCTGACGTTCCTGCCGGCCGCCCTCTTCGCGCTGTTCGGGGTCATTCGTTGGCGCCTTCGCGAAGGCGCGCGCGAGAGCATCTCCCTCGACTGAGAGCAGAACCAGCCATGAAGACGCAGCAACGGATTTACGCGGCGCTGATCCTCCTCGCGATGCTTGGAGCCGCGTTCTACTTCGCTCGCAAGACCGAGCACGAAGACCTCACGCAGCACTCGGCGACGGCGGCCTCGGCCGACCTGCCGACGATGGCCGTGCCGAAGGACGACGTCGAAAAGGTCGACAAGCTCGAGATCAAAAACGCCGACAAAACCAGCGTCACCCTCACCAAGAAGGGCGATACCTGGGAGGTCACGGCGCCGGTTCAGGCCAAGGCCAACGCCTCCAACGTGCGCACGGTCCTCGACAACTTGAAGGAGATCAAGCCGAAGGAGCTCATCGATCCCGGCGCGACGACCTACGAACAGTACGACCTCACCGACGCGAAGGCCGTCCACGTCGTCGCCTACAAGGGCAACGACAAGGCCATCGACATGTACTTCGGCAAGAGCGGCTCCCGCGGCCAGATGGCGCGAATGGCTTCGAAAGAAGGCGTTTACGTCGTCAGCGGCTACTCGAGCTACCTCTACACGCGGGAGGTCAAGAACTGGCGCGAGACGTCGATCCTGAAGTTCGAGGACGAGAACGTGATCGGCCTCGAAATCACGAACGCAAACGGCGCCTTCAGCTTCTCGAAGAACGGCGACAAGTGGTCGGCGTCGTTCACCAAGCGTGAGAAGGGCAAGCTCGCCAAGGCCGCCGAGAAGAAGTGGGAGAAGTTCGACGAGGCGAAGGTCAAGGACATGCTCCGCGCCTACAAGGCCCTCTCCGCCGAGGATTTCGCCGAAGCAGGCGCGGACACCGGCCTCGCGGCGGCCGAAACCGAAGGCGGGGTCGTCAAGATCACGCTGAAGGACAACGCGGGCGTGCATGTCATTCGGGTCGGGAAAACCGCCAAGGGAACCAGCCGTTTCGCCGAGAAAACAGGGGGTGACCCGGTCATCTACGTGCTCTCGTCGTGGGCCGCGGACTGGGCCGTGGCGAATCAGGCGAAGTTCGAGAAGTCCGACAAGAAGGACGAAAAGAAGCCCGATCCGGACGACGAGATGGGTGGCTTCGATCCGAGCAGCCTGGGCATGCCCGGCGGCGAATAGTCCCCGACTACTTTCCTCCATCACCCCCACGATGCCCCCTTTTCTCCCGCGGAAAAGGGGGCTTTGCTTCGCGAGCAATGAAGGCTTCTTACGGTTGGTTGTGCGCCCTCGTCCCCGGTCTCTCGGCCTCGCCGCAAGAGGTTGCCGATAGGCTCACCGCGGCGGGCCTCGAGGTCGAAGGCATCAGCGAGTACGGCATGGCTTCGGGTGTGGTCGCCGCGGAAGTGCGGCTCATCGAGCCCCACCCGACGCGCGCGAAGCTGCGCCTCGTCACCGTCGATCGCGGTGGTGGGGAGCTGCAACGCATCGTGTGCGGCGCGCCCAACGTGCCCGAGCCCGGTGGCCTCGTGGTCCTCGCGTCCATCGGCACCACCATCCCCGGTCTCGGCGTAACGCTCGACAGCCGGGAAATCGGCGGCGTTGTGAGCGAAGGCATGCTGTGCAGCGAGCGCGAGCTCGGCCTTGTGAGCGCCGGAAAGAAGGACGACGACCCGGGCATCCTGATCCTCGAAGCCGGCAGCACGAAGCCCGGCACGCCGCTCCGCGAAGCGCTCCCCGGCTCCCACGACTTCATCTTCGACATCTCGCTCACCCCCAATCGCCCCGACGCGCTGGGCCACGTGGGGCTCGCGCGGGAGCTCGCCGCGCTCTACGGCTTGCCCTTCACGGTGCCCTCCGCGGACGCACCGAACCGCGTGGCGGCCGCGAAAATCAAGGACCTTGTCTCGGTCACCTTGGAAGACGCCGAGCGCTGCCCGCTGTACGGCGGCGCGGCGGTCGTCGATATCACCGTCGGCCCCTCCCCCGCGTGGCTGCGCTACCGCCTCGAAAGCCTGGGAATTCGCGCGATTTCGAACGTCGTCGACGTGACCAACCTGATCCTGTTGGAGCACGGTCAACCGATGCACGCGTTCGATCTCGACCTCGTGCGCGGCGCGCGCATCGTCGCGCGCAGGGCCGCCGCGGGCGAGCCGATGCGCACGCTCGACGGCGTGGATCGCAAGCTCGACGCAGACGATCTCGTCATCTGCGACGGCGAAGGCCCGGTCGCGTTGGCCGGCGTGATGGGCGGCGAAAACAGCGAGATTCGCGCCACAACCAAGCGCGTGCTCCTGGAGTGCGCGTACTTCACGCCACGCGGCGTGCGTCGCGCGTCGCGTCGGCACGGCCTGCACACCGAGTCGAGCCATCGCTTCGAACGCGGCACCGATCCCGGCGCCGTCCCCGATGTGCTCGCGCACGCGGCCGCGTTGCTCACCAACTTGACGGGCGGCAGCGCGGTTCACGGCGCCCTGCTCGAAGGCGCGATTCCCCCGCCGGCAGCGCCAATTCGCCTGCGTTCGTCGCGCATCGACGCGCTGCTCGGCACCGCCGTGCCCTTCGACGAAGCCCTCGCGATCGTCGCGCGGCTCGGCTGCAATTTGCACGCACGTTCGGGCGCGGGCGCCGAAGCTTCGGCCGAGATCGTTCCCCCGAGCCACCGCCCCGATCTGCTGCGCGAGGTCGATCTGATCGAAGAGGTCGTGCGCGTGCGAGGCCTGCAAACCGTGCCCACCGTGCTGCCCGCCATTCGCCCGACGGTCGAGCTGACCAAGGGCCGCTTGGCCGAAAACACGCGCCACGCGGCCGTCGCTCTGGGGCTTGACGAGGCCCTGACGTACAGCTTCGTCTCGCAAAAAGATCTCACCGCGTTGGGCCTGCCGCCCGCAGGCGTCCTGCTCCGAAATCCGCTCACCGAAGAGCGCAGCGTGATGCGCACGTCGCTGCTCCCGGGGCTGCTCGAAGCGGCCGCACGAGCCCATCGCTTTGGTCAGCCCGATGTGCGCATCTTCACCACCGGCGCGCGCTTTCTTGCGCAAGGCGATGCCGACACGCTACCCCGCGAGGCTCCGTCGTTCGCGGCCCTGCTCTCGGGCAGCGAGCGCGGTTGGCTCGCAAAGGCTCGCCCAATCGACGTCTACGACGCAAAAGGCCTAGCGCTCGATCTCGTCGCGCGCGTCACGGGGCGAAGCGCGCAGCTCGCGTTGCAAGCGGCCGACACGCGCGCGCCCTACTTGCACCCGCGGGGCGCGGCGCACATCGTCGTCGAGCAAACGGTCGTCGGCGCCCTCGGCCCGCTGCACCCCGACGTGCTCGAACGCTGGGAGCTTGGGCCCACGGTCATCATCGAGCTCGACCTCGAGGCGCTGGAGACGGTTCGCGTCGGAGTGCCGCGTTTCAAGCCGATTCCGGCGCTGCCCGCGGCCACCCGCGACATCGCGCTGGTGCTGCCCGACGCCATCGAGGCGGGCGCGGTAAGCGCGGCCATCCACGAAGTCGCTGGTGATTTGTGCGAGTCCGTCGAGCTCTTCGATCTGTTCCGCGGTGGCAACATCGCGGAGGGCTCGCGCTCTCTCGCCTACCACGTGGTCTACCGCGATCCCCTGGCGGCCACCGACCCCGCGCGCGCGCGCACGCTCACCGACGACGAGGTCGAGAAACGCCACGCGGCGGTGGTCAACGCCGTGCGCGAGCGCTTCGGCGCGGTCCTACGCGCGTAGCAAATCGCCTACAAATCCCAGCTAATTCGGCTCTTTTCAAGGATCGAGCCGAGCCCTCTGTGCGGCGTCCGGCGAAGCCAAATGGCGCTCCAACTTGCTCGCGAGCGTCGTGTCGTTTCGCGCCGCGACCAACAGCGCCTCGCGACATTGCGCAGGTGATGGCTCCAAGCGCCCTCCCGCCGCCTGCACCTCCGCGTCGTCGAACAAAAGGGCCACAACCACGCCCGGATCCGGCACATCACCGACGGTTTGTTCGGGATCGAGGGGCTCACCCGCAAAGTCCGAGAGGCTCGCGCGACGACCGATCGCACGCAGATCCACCTCCGCCGTGATGAACCGCCCGTTCTCCGAAAAGCGCCGCTTCTCCTGGGCGGCCACGGCATGGAGCACGAACGCGAGCGACAGATCGCCCGGCAGCTTGTTGAGCAACATCACCGCCGGCATCACGCGGCCTTCGCGCACGAAACCGAGCAGCACGAGCAACGACCGCGCGATCACCTGCGCCACGGGCACCGCCGCCGAGACTTGCGACGCCGTGGTGTCGACCTCACCGCCACGCGCGAACATCAACCAGCGCGTGATGTCCTGATCGTTCGGAGCGAGCGACGCCGCATGCTCCAGCACGCGGATCGCCGCGCTGTTCATGCCCTTCGAAGCGAGCGCCTGACCGAACATGAAATGGGGCCGATGGTCCTTCGGGAAGAGCCATCGAATCGGCGCGAGCAGTTTGATGACGACGTCGAAGCGCTCCTTCGCGAGCGCCAGCCCCGACAGATGAAGCTGCGCATCCCACGAGCACGGATGCGTGTGAACGAAGCGGCTCAAGGCCTCGTAGCCCTGCTCCGGATCCTCGGCAGCGAGCGCCAAAACGGCCTCCAAACGCTTCTTGTTGGCGAACTCTGCGTACAGCTCCCAGAGCTTCTCCACGGCCACCTCGCGCACCTCCTCGGAAGGCGCCTCCCCTTCATCTTGGCGCGCGAGCTCGCGCAGCACGACCAAGTAGTCGTTCGCGGCCTCCACGCGGCGGCTCGTCTCGCGCATCAAGAGCTTCGCGCGCTGCATGCGCGCGGCCACATTGCGCGGCGCGATGCGCAGCACCTCGTTCAAGCGCCGCAACGCGCTCGCGCGATCGCCGAGCTCGCGTAGCTCGTAGACGGCGATCGCGATCTGCGCTTGGGGCAGGCAATCCCCGCGAACGCCTTCGAAAAGCGGGGCAGCCTGCGCGAAGCCCTGCTCGCGAGCGACCTTCATCGCCAGGTCGAAGGCCTCCTGCGACCTGCGCTTTCGCACCT
>CAYLJT010000441.1:0-7345 GCA_964383995.1 uncultured Polyangiaceae bacterium | reverse complement strand
CCGCCGTGATCGCCCTCGCGCCGCGCGCCGCGAGCGCCGAGACACCGCCGCCGGACGGCGTGGACACGGTCTCGGGCGCCGGCGTCGCCGCCGAGCGCGACACGCTCTACCCGTTTGCCGACGTCATCGTGTACGAGCGCGAGGCGGAGCCCCGCCGCATCGTGTGGAATTGGCCGAAATTCCGGGACGAAGAGTACATCGCGGTGGGCGCGCTTGCCGTGGCGACCTTCCCGGCCCTGGCCATCTCTCCCAACAGCTCGCCCTGGATTACGCGGACCGGGTTCGACGAGTCGGCCCGCGACGTGTTGCGCATCAGCGGCTGGGAGTCCCGCCAAACCGCGCGCGATGCCAGCGACATCCTGCTGACCTTCGCCACCAGCTACCCCCTGCTCGTGGACGCCGTGGTGGTCGGCGCTTGGTACCGCGACTCCCCCGATGCCGCGCTGGAAATGGCCATGATCGACATCGAGGCCTTCGCCGTGAACGCGGCGGTGGCCGCCTGGATCTCTTCGCTCGGTGGCCGCGAGCGCCCCTACGGTCGCTTGTGTCCGAACGATCGACGGCAGCAGGACCAGGACTGTTCGGGCAACACGCGCTACCGAAGCTTCTACAGCGGGCACACCTCGACCGCCTTCACCGCTGCGGGCCTCATGTGCATGCACCACGCGAACGTGCCGCTGTACGGGGGAGGCAGCGCCGATGCGCTGGCCTGCGGGACGGCCTTCGCCGCCGCCGCGACGACGGGCCTCCTGCGTGTCTCGGCCGATCAACACTACGCGAGCGACGTGCTGGTGGGCGCGGCGATGGGCACGATGTTCGGCCTCGGTGTGCCCTGGCTCCTGCACTACCGCTACGAGCCGCGACCCCGTGGAGCTCCGAGCGACGTCACCATGAGCTTGGTCCCAACCCCCGAGGGAGCCCATGTGGTCGGGACGTTTTAGCCTCCAGAGCGCGTTTTTTTGCGCGACCGCCGGGGTCCTGGGCGTCGGCGCGCGCACGGCTGCGGCCCAGGTGCCCGCGCCGACACCGGCCGCAGCCGCCGAGCCGAGCGCCGTGTCCGAGACAGCGACGGTCACCGCGCGCCCCAAGGTCTTTCGTTCCCGCTATTGGGAGGACGCGCCGGTTCGTCCCTTCCTGGCGGCGACCATGGAGTCGGGGATGTTCTCCCTCAAAACCCAGCTCGCGGCGGGCTACGGCCGACCCTTCGACAGCTTCGTGGGCATCGAGGGCTACGCCAAGATCTCCACGGGCGCGCTCTCCGAAGCCGTCGGCGTGCGAGCCGCGTTGCCGTGGATCCAAGCGGGCGTAGCGCTCCGCTACACGACGGCGCTGGCGCGAGATTATTTGGAGCCGAAGGATTCGTACACGCGCCACGACGCGGAGCTGAACATCGGCCAATCGGCGCACGACGCGGCGCTCGACGCGGACCTCTCGCTGCGCCTCACGGTGCCCTTCGGCAAGCTCGCGCTGGCCGGCAACTGGTCCTACGTCGTGGCGGTGCCCGACGGCTACTACCTGTTCGAAGAGTCGGTCCGCGCGATCATCGACCCGCCCCACGTTCTTCGGGGCCGTGCAGCCTACGAGCTCGAGGTGGGCAACGACGGCTTCGTGTACATCGGCCCGCTCGTGGACGCCCTGTACAATCCTGGGAGAAACGCGGTGTTTTTGCGCGTGGGGCCCACCGCCCGCGTGGCCCTCTCGCCGCGCCTCGAGGCCTTCGGCACGCTCACGTTCCTCGTAACCTCGCCCGACGAGCTGGGCCTGCTCGGCGGCGATGCCACGCAAATTGGGCTGCGGTTTCGTTGGGCAACGGACACGCTCGATCCGCGCCAGGGTGCGCGGGCCGTGGCCCGTGGTAGGAGCGCGCCCGGCGAATGAAGCGTTCTCCCCTGCTCCCGATTTTCGTCACGGTCTTCGTCGACGTGCTCGGTCTGACGCTGATGCTCCCGCTGCTGCCGTTCTACGCGCTGCACTTCGGAGCGACGCCGTTGATGGGCGGCCTTTTGCTCGGGACGTACTCCGCGTGTCAGCTCGTTTCCGGCCCGATCCTCGGGCAAATCTCCGACCGCGTGGGGCGCAAGCCCACGCTGCTCGCGAGCCAAGCAGGCACCCTCGCCGGCTTCTTGATGATCGCCTCGGCGGGCTCGCTCTGGATGTTGTTCGTGGGGCGCATCATCGACGGGCTCACGGCGGGCAACCTCAGCATCGCGCAGGCCTACATCACCGATGTGACCAAGCCCGAAGAGCGCACGAAGGCCTTCGCGCTGATCGGCGTCTCGTTCGGCATGGGCTTTCTGCTTGGTCCGGCGATTTCGGGCCTTTTGGCCGCGGAATTTGGTTACGCCGCGCCGGCCTACGGCGCCGCAGCGCTGTCGCTTTTGTCGATCGTCACGACGTCCACGTTGCTCCCCAACATCGTGCCCACGGGCGTGCGCACCTCGCGCTCGAAGACGTTCTCCAAGCTCTTCCGGCTGCGCGTTCCGCGCACGCGGCTGATCGAGTTCTTTCTCTTCACGTTCTCGTTCGCGATGCTGACCGGAGGCTTGCCCTTCTTTTTGCACGCGCGCTTCGATTGGGACGTGAAGGAGACGGGCTACGTCTACGCCTTCTCGGGCGTCATCGGGGCCATCATCCAGGGCGGCCTCATCGGTCGCATGGTCAAGCGCCTCGGCGAAGACAAGCTCTCGCAAATCGGCTTTTTTGCCATGGTCGTCGGCTACGGCATGCTCGGCTTCGCGACGAACATCAGCCTGTTGGCCTTGCTCATCGGCGTGGGCAGCTTCGGCATCTCGGTCGTGCGCCCGAGCCTCACCACGCTGCTCACGAAGAGCGTCGATCGCAACGAGCACGGCGCCGCGCTCGGGGTCAGCCAGTCCCTGGCCAGCGTGTCGCAGATGCTCGGCCCGCCCGTGGCGACGTTTCTCATTCAGCACGAGGCCCTCGCCCCCTACGGCTTTGTGATGGGCGCCCTCGCCCTGCTCGGTGCGCTGCTCGCGGGCTCGATGGGCGCCGAGCCCACGGGACCGGCACAAACCGAAACCGTTTGATCTCAAACGAATTCGGGGGCGCAGCCGGTGACCGCGGCCACGTCGTCGACGGTGTCGAGATCGACCAGAATCGACGCCTCTTCCACGGCCACGTCGAGGCAGCGAAGCCGGCGCAAATGCTCGCGTAGGATGGGCGGCGGGACGCGCGCGTAGGCCTCGATGGCAGCGGGAGCGAGCAGCACCGGGTGCCCGCGACGCCCTTCAAACATCGGCCTCGCGGCGTCCACCGCGGGGTCCGTCAAGGCGTCGAACAGAGCGCGCACCACGGCGCCTGCCACGGGCCGGGCGTCGACCGGCGTGATGAGCAGGGGCCTCGTGACGCCGACGGTCGCCACCGCCGCCGCGATGGAGCCCGCTGGCCCCCAATCGTCGGGCGCGTCGGAGACCACGAGCGTTGACGAAGGCGGCAGGTAGGGGCGGAGCTTGTCCGAGACAGCGGCGCGCGTGACGACCACCACCGCGTGAAGGTCGGCCTCCGTGAGCGCCCGCGCGTGGGCTGCGGCGAGGGGTGCACCATCGGCAAAAGGCCAGCGCAGCAAGGCCTTGGGGCCACCGAGGCGGCGCCCCTGACCGGCTGCCAAAATCACGCCCAACGCTTCCCGCGGAGCCCTCAAGAATCGTCCGTCGCGGAGGGATCGGCGGAGAGTTTGGCGAGCGGCTTCGCCGGGGGCTCGGCGGAAGGGTCAAGCGGCGCGACGCCGGGCGCGGGCAGCACCGACGCACGCCAGGTGATCAGCTCGGCCGCGATGGCGACACCAATTTCGGCGGGCGTTCGCGCGTGGACCTGGGCGCCGACGGGCATTCTTACGCGCGCAACGTCGGCCTCGGAGAAGCCCTTGGCTTCGAGCCGAGCGCGCGTGCGGGCGGCCTTGGCGCGGCTGCCCACGCCGCCCACGTAGGCGAATCCACGCGTCAACGCCCACTCGATGGCGGCTTGGTCGAGGGCGTGGTCGTGCGACATCACGAGGAAGGCACTGCGCGACGTGGGCGTGCCGAGGCGCATCAGCACCTCGGGATCGTCGTAGTCGGCGTTGAGCAACGTGACGCCCTCGCGGTGCGAGCTCGTTTGAGCACCAACGAATGGCGCGAGGCGCTCGGGCTCGGCGGCCCCCTCGCGCGCATCCACCAGCGTCACCCGAAAGCCCGTCGAAGCGAGCAGCGGCGCGGCGAACGAGCCCACGTGGCCCGCGCCCACGATCAGCACCGCGAGCACCGGGGACAGGGGCTCGATGAGGATCTCGGAGGAGCCCCCGCAACACATCCCGAGGCTTGCACCGAGACGAAATGTTTCCACCCGCGGTCCCTTCGCCGGGTCCGAAAGCGTCTCTTGCATGGCCATCAACACGACCCTCTCCACGGCCCCACCGCCCACCGTGCCGAGGGCGCGGCCGCTCGCGAAGAGCGCGAGCTTTTGGCCGGGCGTGGAGGGCGCCGAGCCATGCCGCGCGAGGACCGTCGCGACCACCACGCGCTCCGCGCGATCGAGGGCGGCGAGCGCTTCGCGCAACACCTCTTGCGGTGGCGCAGTGATAGGCAGGGGAGACACGGCGCGGAGTATAGAATGGGGCCAAGCCCCAAGGCCCGGGCGTGTCGCACGAAAACCCATGAGCCTTTCGCTGCCGATCCCCGATTTGTTGTGCGCAGAGGCCGCCCTCCGGGTGGATCGCGCCGAGCTTCGACAGGCGCTGGTGTTCGCCTTTGCAGCCACAGGGGACAAAGACACTTTCACCGCCATTTTGGCGCAAACGGCGCTGCCTCCTTCGCAGTGGGACCCCAGCGACTTCGCGCGCGATTTGTTCCTCAACGATCTGCTCGCGGGCCCTCTCTCGATTCGCCTCGGCAACCGGCCCATCGAAGCGAATCGCGCTCACCTCTTGCGCGTGCTCGCCGCGCCTCCGACGGAGCGTGCGCACGTGGACCAACGCCGTGCGGTGATGGCCGAGCTCGCGGGGTCGAAGGAGCTACGCGCCGATCTCGAGCGCACTTACGCCACCATCATCGACCTGCGCTCGTTGCTCACGTCGAGCGCGCTGTCGGCGCGGCTGCGACGCATCGATATCTTGCGCTCGATCCACGCGCTCTTCGAGACCATGGCGCCCATGTTTCAGGGCGCCCGATCGGCCCTGCATCGCATCGGCGACTTCGCCCGCAACGTGGTCGAGAGCGACGCTTTCAAGACCCTGTCCGCGCTGCTCGATCACGAAGCCCACCTCGGCACCGTCGACCTGCGTGTGCGCGTGGGCGCCGATGGCGAGGTGCGCACGCTGCAAGTGGTGGGTGTGCGCGAGAACCGACAGAACCCCTATCACCGCTCGCCGCTCGGCCGCTTCTTCGCCAAAATAGGCTTGTTTTTGCGGGGCTATCGCGTGACCGGTGGGGAGGTCGTGGAGGGCGTGTTCGACAACGTGTTCTCGGGCCTGGAGGAGGCGCTCGTGCTCGCGCTGCAGCTCGCCCTCGACATCGAGGTCTTCCTCGCGGGCCTCGCGCTCCGTGATCGCGCGCTCGCCGCGGGGCTGCCCGTGTGCATGCCCGAGCTCGGCGCGCCGGACACGACGATGATTCGCCTCGCTTCGCTGTGGAACCCGCACCTATTGCGCGACGGCCGCGTGCCCTCGCCGTGTGATCTGGAGAGCCAACACGTGGACGCCATCGTGGTGATCACGGGGCCCAATTCGGGCGGCAAAACGCGGCTGTTGCAGGCCGTCGCGCTGGCCCAGTTGCTCGGCGAAGGGGGTTTCTTCGTGCCAGCGAAGTCGGCCACCTTGCCCCGCGTCCCCGGCCTGTTCGTGTCGATCGTCGAAGAGGCGCGGGCCGATCAACCCGAGGGCCAGCTCGGCATGGAGCTGTTGCGCATCCGACGCATGTTCGAGCGCCTCGAAGCCGGCGCCCTCGTGCTGTTGGATGAGCTTTGCTCGGGCACCAACCCCTCCGAAGGCGAGGAGATCGCGCGCCTCGTGCTCACCTTGTTTCCCGAGCTCTCAGCGCGCGTCTTCGTCACGACGCACCTCTTGCCATTGGCCGCGCACCTCGTCGCGGATCGCCCGATTGCGAGCCTAGAGCCCCTACAAGTCGAGCTCGATGACGACGATCGACCGACGTACCGCTTCGTGCCCGGCGTCGCGCGCACGTCCCTCGCGAAGAAAACCGCGGCCCGCCTGGGTGTCACGAAAGACGAGCTTCTGGGCTTGATTGCGGGGAAGCGAAAGCGCACGCGCACGCTGGACAAGCTTGACAGTCAAACGGTCGCGGACGTGCTTGATGCAAGCGTCAGGGTTGATTAATGCACCCATTCCCCGTTCAATCGGGTGAACGCTGACTTCTTCATGTCGTCGGCGGACCGACGTCCGAGCGCCCCACAAACGCGCCGGACGAAGGCGCTTTGATTACGCGCACGCGTTTCTTTGAATACAAATCATGAACGAACTTGAAGGAGTCACAGGATGCGTAAGGCCATAGAGATCTTTGCCCTCGCCGCGAGCGCGGGCGTCATGATGTTTGTCGGTTGCAGCTCGGAAGACGGTTCGGGCTCCGGCAGCACAACGTCCACGTCGGCGAGCTCGACAACGACCTCCACCACGGCGACGACGTCCACCACGTCGACCACCGTGACGAGCACCTCCACCGGAAACCCCGGGGACTGCACGGGCCTTGGCACCGATAGCTTTGATGAAGCCTGCGGCCTTTGCCTCGAAGAAAACTGCTGCGCCGAGCTGGTCGACTGGGGCGGCATCGGCGACCTGACCACCGAGCTCAACGACTGCGGCGTGGCCAATTGCCCCACGGAGTGCTTGCCCCCGGTTCAAGGCGTGGTCGGCGCCCCCGAGTGCAGCGCGCCTCCCGGCCCGCAAGCCACGGGCGCCTGCGTGACCCTCGCGGATCCCATCAACTGCAACCCCGTCACCAACGAGCCCTGCGACACCGCGGGCGGCGAGGCTTGCGACAACACGGGCGCCGGCTTCGAGTGTTTCGGTCCCCCCAACGACACCGACACCTGCGATACCTGCGACAACGCCAACGGCCCCTGGTGCAAGCCTGGCGCGACATGCATCGGCAACGGCGGCACGCAGTGCGCGAAGTACTGCTGTGACGACTCCGACTGCGGCCCCGGCGTGTGCTTCAAGGTCGACGATACGGGCGCGATGGTCTTCCCGCAGTCCCCGGGCCTCGGCGTTTGCGTCGACAACGGCGGGGGCACGGGCGGCGGTGGAGCGGGCGGTGGCGGCACCGGCGGCTCCATGGGCACGGGCGGCGCCGGTGGCGCTGGCGGTGGTGCTGGCGGTGGTGCTGGCGGCTCGTGA
>CAYLJT010000440.1:0-7348 GCA_964383995.1 uncultured Polyangiaceae bacterium | reverse complement strand
CATCGGGCACCCGGGCATCGTGTCCGTCACCGACGCCGGGGTCACCCAGGAAGGCGACCTCTACCTTGCCATGGAGCTTCTCAAGGGCGTCGGCCTGCCCGCCATGATGCGGCGCGGTCCCATGCTCCTGAGCGACATCTCGCGCGTCATCGGCGAGGTCCTCGAGGCCCTCGGCGCCGCCCACGCCGCGGGCTTCGTGCACCGCGATTTGAAGCCCGACAACATCTTCGTCACGCACCCCTCGGGGGCCATCAAGCTCCTCGATTTCGGCATCGCGAAGGTGGTCTCGGAGATGGGCGCCGGGGGGCAAACGGCCACGGGCTCGCTCATGGGCACCATCGCGTACATGTCCCCCGAGCAGCTCCGCGATAGTCGCAAGGTCGACCTGCGCACCGACCTCTGGGCCGTCGGCGTGACGGTCTTTCAAATGGCGACAGGTACGTTGCCTTACCAGGCGGATTCCTTTGGCGAGATGCTTGTCACCGTGCTCTCGCGGCCGCCGCGCTCCGTGGCCGAGGTCCTCGGTCCCTCTGCGCCGCCCGCCCTCGAGCCCTTCCTTCGACGCGCGCTCTCGGTGGATTTGGCGGGTCGCTTCTCGTCCGCCGCCGAGATGCGCGACGCCCTTCGCGCCCTCGCGGCGCCGACTTCCCAGGCCCAGCCGGCGCCTGCCTACGGGGCCCATCCGTCCTCCGCACCGCAGCACCCTGGCGGCCCCGTTCACCCGCATCCGGGCGCTTCGGTCGTCCACACGCCCCGGGTGCACACGCCTCCACCGGCCCATTCGGGCCCCCCGGGACACGCGGCGCCGCCCGCCTACGGGGCTCCTTCGCAGGTCGGCTGGGCTCCCCCTGCACCGCAGGCCCCAACCTGGGTCCCCACGGGCCCCCATCCCCATGGGCCCACCCTCGCTAGCTCCGGCGGTGGCTCCGAGGCGAAGTGGGTTTTCGGCGCGATCCTCGGCTGCGGCGGCCTGATCGTGGTGTTCATCCTGATCGCCTTCATTTTGGCGGTCGCGGGCTCGGATGGCGACGACGGAGGCTGCGAAGGCGAGGGCTGCTACAACGAAGGGCTGCTGTACGAAGAAGGCCAGGGTGGAAAGCCGAAAGATCCGGCTCAGGCGGTGGCCCTGTACCAACGCTCGTGCGAGGACGACTACCTCTTGGGCTGCAACGCCCTCGGAAACTCCTACCTCAACGGCTTCGGCGGTCTGCCCAAGGACTACCGAAAAGCGCGGGAAATCTACGAGCGGGTGTGCGAAGGCGGCACCATGGAGGGCTGTCACAACCTCGGTTGGATCTACTCGAAGGGCCTCGGCGTCCCCGTCGACAACGTTCAAGCCCGGGTCTACTTCGCGCTGTCATGCAGCGGGGGAAACAAACCCTCGTGCGAATTTCTGCGTTGAGACCGCGGCAATTCGCTACAAGGCTGCCGATGCCAACCGTCCTCGACGACCTCGTAGAGCTCTTGGCCCTCGAAAAAATCGAGGAAAACCTCTTTCGTGGCCAAAGCCAGGACCTCGGTTGGGGCACCGTGTTCGGCGGCCAAGTGCTCGGGCAAGCGCTGTCGGCGGCTGCGCAAACGGTCCCGAAGGACCGCCCCGTGCACTCGATGCACGCCTATTTTCTGCGGCCTGGACGCGTCGACAAGCCCATCGTCTACGACGTCGATCGCATCCGCGACGGCGGTTCGTTCACGACGCGCAGGGTCGTCGCGATCCAAAACGGCGAGGCCATCTTCAACCTCGCGGCCTCGTTTCAAATCGGCGAGGACGGCTTCGACCACCAGGACGAAATGCCCTCCGTGGGCCCCCCCGAAAGCTACCCCACCGACCAAGAAATCTGGGCCAAGCACCTCGACCGCCTGCCGGCCTTCGCGCGGACCCGGGCGGTGGCCGAACGGCCCTTCGAATTTCGCATGATCGAGGCCGACGACGACCTATTTCACCCCGAAAAGCGCGCGCCCCGACGCCACGTCTGGTTTCGCGCCCAGGCCCCGCTGGCCGACGATCAGGCGCTCCACCGCTATTTGCTGGCGTGGGTGAGCGATCACTCGCTGATGACCACCTCGCTTTTTCCCCACGGTGTGAGTTGGCTAACGAGAGGTATGCGGGTGGCGAGCCTCGACCACGTGATGTGGTTTCATCGGCCGGTGCGGGTCGACGAGTGGCTGCTGTACGCCATCGACAGCCCCTCCGCGTTTGGCGCCCGAGGTTTTGCCCGGGGTCGTATTTTCAACCAGTCGGGCGTTCTGGTCGCATCGGTCGCCCAAGAGGGTCTTATTCGTCAAAGAGACGTCAAGCGAGCTTAGGCCGTCGTTTCTGTGCATCGTTGCCTGGCCGTGTCTGGAAACGATGCGTTTTTTTCGAGGTTCGACTACATCGTCCCGAAGGAGGTCTCCGTTGAAAGCTACATTCATTCGAAGCGCCGTTTCGCTCTCGCTGGCGCTGGCCCTCGGGCTCGTCGTCGGTGGCTGCAAAGACGAGTCCGATGACGCCGTGCCGCCCACCACGCAGGCGCCCCAGGTGCCGAGCGCGCCGCCCGCGGTGGTGCAGAGCTCGCCGCCCCCCACGCCGATGATGCCGGAGCCCGTCGGTGGACCCGCCAACTCGCGTGTCAAGGCCGAAGTCGACGAGCGAGGACCCGATGGCGGTGGTGGCGCCGCGATGGTTATTGCCGAAGGCAAGACGGTGATCACGGCTCCCTCCGGCTGGACCGCTGCCAAGGCCGGTGCCTTCCAAACCAGCACTTCGGCCGACCAAAAGGCCCGTATTGCTGCGGCCGGCCTGGGCGCGAACGACAGCGCTGCGACCAAAGCGGGTGAAGCCGCCACGGCGCTGACCCTCACCGATTGCGTGTGGGGCGCGGCCGAGACCTTCACCGTCGGCAAAGACAAGCTCCCGGGCAGCGGCGCCGACGGCACCTGCAAGCGCGGCGGGGCCGACGTGAAGGCCGCTTACGTCGCGATTTCGGGCGCCAACAACATCATCGCGGTGGGCGCCTGGGATGCGGCCGGCGGCGACGCCGCGCCGGTGTTCTCGTCGTTCCGTTCGATCGCCAAGGTCGCCGGAGGTGGTGACTCGGGCGTTGGCACGTGCTGCGCCGCGCTCCAACAAAACATGAACTCCGCGCCGCCCGAGCAGAAGTTCGCGTACGCCGCCGCCATCGCGACGTGCAACCAGCTCCGCTCGAGCCCCGAGGGTCGCCAGGCCCTCGCCGCCGTCCGCGCCGCCCTCGCGGGCGCGAACGTCCCCACCGCCTGCCGCTGAGCCTTCCCCTATTTTTCACGACTATCGCGTGCGAGCGGTCGTAGGGCCGCTCGGCGCGTTCGTGCGTCGACTCCGGGCCTCGCGCTGGTCGTTTGGACGGCCTAGAATGTCCCGGACAGCCCCGCACCGCTCGGGCTCAAGGTGGCGGTCACGGACGCGGCCTCCTTGGGCGAGTCGCTCGTCCAAAGGGTAAGACCGACCACCCCGATGGCGGCTCCGGCGAACCCGATGACAAAGCCGATGTTGGAAAGGTTGGCCAGGTCGTTGGCGCTGTCCAACGTGCCTTGCTGGTCGGGAGGGCAGGGACCTGGGTTGCAGGCGTCGTCCAGATCCGACGCTTTCGACAACGTCGCGACGCCCGCAATGGTGCCGACGATGAGCCCCGCCGCGCCTACCCCGAAACCACCGTACACGAGGAAACGCGGGTCGACGCCTCCTTCGGCGGGGGGCGGAGCCGGCGGCGGAACCTTGGCGGAGGTGGTGGGACCCGGGGGCGGCTCCACCACGGGAGAGTCTTCGAGGACCGGTACGGCTACCTCGATTTCAGCCTTTTCTTTCGGCACGCTGACCGTCTTCGACCAACTGATCTTGCCAGGCGCGCTGGCACCGATCACGTGGTCGCCGGGGTCGAGAGGCAGGGGGACTCCGACCATCGCCGCTGCATCGAAGGGCTTACCATCGACGGTGATCGTCAGGCCCTTGGGTTGCGCGCCAGCCACCCGAACCACGACCTTGGCGAGCCTCTTTTCCACCACCGCGAGCTGTTCCTTCGCGAACTCGACGCGGTCCGTCTGACCTTCCCGCGTAGCGATCGCCAGGGCGGAAGACAGCTCGGCCCAGGCGGTTGCGAACATCTCGAGCTCGATGTCGCACAAGGCAAGGTTCAGCAAGGTCCCGGGCTTGGGGTCGAGCCTATGACTCTCGGCGAACTTCGCGCGCGCCTCGGCGAATCGCTTGGTTTTCAGGAGCTCGCGCGCTTCCTGGAAGGCCGCTTCGGCGATGGCTGCGCTCGAGGGAGAGGGGGAAGGTTGCGCCGCGCTTTGCAGCGGTGCGAGGGACAACATCAGCGCGGCCGCAAACGTCGTGTAGGTGCGTTTTCTCACAGGTCTTATTCCCGGACCCCAAGCACGCTGTCGAGGTTTCGTGGGGCGCTGGCCGCGGGCTTCGCGGTCGTTGTTGGCGGCGCCTTCGTGGGCGTCGCGCCGAGCGCCGTGGGCTTCGCGGCGCTCAGCTTTGCGGGGAGATCGATCGGGCTTTCAGGGACCACGGTCAGGGTTTGGTCGGCGTATCCCGACTTGGCCAAACGAAGTGTCACGGCCTGCGTGCCATAGGGCAAAACGAGCGGATCTTTGGAGGAGCCGAGCTCTTTGTCGCCCAGCCAAACGCTCACGTCGTCGGGGTCCGTACGGAGCTTCAGGGGGACCGTGCTCGGCGAGGCGGTAGGGATCACCGCGGGCGTGACGACCGGGGCCGGGACCTCGGGCGCCGTGGTGGTTGGAGCGGCTGTTGTTGTCGGCTCCGAAATGCGATCTGCGGCGAGCGGCGTCGTCGCGTTGTCGGTGGGCAGAGTCACCCACACGACACCGAGGATGACCGCTGCGGCAAGCCCCAAGCCCACGACGAGCTTCGTGCTCCGCCCCGCCGGCGCCCCGCGTTCACGCGGCGTTTCGACGGACAAATGGCTTACGTCACGTTCGCCGTCCTTGCGCTCTTTGCGGCGGACCAGCTCTTCCAGCTCCTGGGCGGTGGCGAGCGGGGTCGTCGGATCGGACGCCACGTTCAGATCGCCTGAGCGCGCCGTGGCGACGGAATCGCCCGTCGAGACCCTGCCGTCTCGGACCGAAATCACCACTTTGCGCGTCGGCGGCGTGGCCTCGATGGAGTCACCTTCGGTCCGGCCGCTGCGCACGTTCAGCGTGGTTTTTTTCTCGGCCTCACGTGCCGCGAGCAGGTCGACGGTGCGCGCCGCGGCGGCCAAAAGCTCGAGCCCTTCGCGAGCCGTTGCGGGTCTCGCCGCGGGGCTTTTGGCCAGCAAACGCCCGAGCGGTCCGTCGAGCAGCGCGGGAAGATCGGGCGCCTTCGACGACAGCGGAGGGGGCGGTTCGTTGATCTGCATGAACATGAGGTCCACCGGAGAGTCGCCATCGAATGGCGTGCTTCCCGTGAGCGTCTCGAAGATCAACGTCCCGAACGAGTAGAGGTCTGCGCGGTGATCCACGGCCTTTCCGCGGCATTGCTCGGGGGCCATGTAGCGTGGCGTGCCGATCGCCGTTCCCGTCGCCGTTTTGTGCGATGCGGCGGTGTCTCCCATCAGCTTCGCGATGCCGAAATCGAGGAGCTTGGCCTGGACGGCGCCCTCGCGCTCCGCCACGACGAACACGTTGTCAGGCTTCAAATCGCGGTGCGCAATGCCCGCCGCGTGGGCCGCGTCGAGGGCGTCCGCGATGCCTTGGAAGATCGGGAACGCCTCTTCCATCGTGAGGCGACCGCGCTCATCGAGCAGCTCGCGCAGCGTTTGGCCGTCGAGCAGCTCCATGGCGAGGAAGTGACGCCCGTCGTCGAGCTGCCCGAACGAAAAGACGTCGACGATGTTTCGGTGCCGAATGCGGTTTACCGCGCGGGCTTCCGAGATGAAGCGGGAGACGACTTGAAGCTCGGCGGAGTAGCGGCGATGCAAGACCTTGATGGCTGCGCGCTTGCCGATCACCGGGTGCTCGGCGGCGTAGACGGCGCCGAAGCCCCCCACGCCGATGCGCCCTTCGATGCGGTACTCGCCGACGATCGTGCCCTCCGCCAGGTCTTCGTCGCGGAGGTTGGCCACGACCTCGTCGGGCATCAGCGACGCCCCGTCTTCGGGGCACTCACGCACGTCTTCAGCAAACTGCTTGTTGCAGCTCGGACAGGTCGCCACGTCATGAAGCCTAACAGACGCCGGACGCAGCGGGGCAGTGGGATCCGCTTTTCGTTCGTGCGATGGTGGCGAACGGAGAACTTGCGATGTGCGACACCATGGCCTTTGCACCCCCCGAAGGCCCGGTTTGGCTCGCGAAAAACAGCGATCGCGAGCCCGGAGAGGCCCAGGCCGTCGAGCACCTTCCGGGCGCCCGGCCGACCGCTTCGACCCTGCAAGCGACCCACGTTCGCGTCGCCCAGGCGCCCCGAACGTTTGAGGTCGTACTAAGTCGACCCGCATGGATGTGGGGCGCGGAAATGGGCGTGAACGAGCGCGGCTTGGCGGCTGCCAACGAGGCTGTTTTCACGCGGATTCCCGTGGCGAGCCAAGGCCTCACCGGCATGGATCTGGTGCGCCTTGCGCTCGAAAGGTGCAAAACCGCGGAGGAGGCCGTGGAGCAAACCGCCTGGTTTTTGGCGCGCGTGGGGCAGGGTGGCGCGGCGGGCTATCGAAACAAGGCATTTCGCTACCACAACGCGTTCATGTTCGCGGATCCCACGGGCGCATGGCTCATGGAGACGGCCGGGCCCTACTGGGCGGCCGAGCGCGTCCGCGGCCTGCGCACCATCTCGAACGTCCTCAGCATCGGCAAAAACCCCGATCGTCTGGGCCCGGGCACCGTGGATGCCGCGCGAATGCTCGGTTTTCTGCCGCCTGGAGACGATTTCGACTTCCGTAAGTGCTTCTCCGACCCCTGGATGGGCCTACTGACCGGCGGTGATATTCGCAGATATTGCACCGACCGCGGATTGCGCGGATCACCGTCGCTTGGTCTCCCGGAGCTTGCCCGGGCTCTGCGCGACCACGTGGGAAGAAAACCCTCCGCGGGCGCGCGCATGGTCATGCCCTGTGCTCACGCCAACTTCCTTCCAACCCGGACCTCGGGCCAGACGACGGGTACCATGGCGGTCAAGCTCGGCCTTCGTGGGGTCGACGCTTTTTTCACCGGGACATCCTCCCCCTGCCTCAGCGTGCTCAAACCCGTGCCCATGGGCGGCGCCAAGGTGGACACCGGACCCCTACCTTCCGGGCATACCAGCGACAAAGACAGCCTGTTCTGGCGTCACGAGCGCTTGCACCGGGCCGTCATGCGTGATTACCTTCCGCGCCAAGAGCTCTTTCGGCTCGAG
>CAYLJT010000439.1:0-7360 GCA_964383995.1 uncultured Polyangiaceae bacterium | reverse complement strand
CGCGGAGGGCAAGACCGAGCTGTTGCCGGAGACCGTGTTGGCGATGGTGCAAGCGCGTCTCTCGCGTTTGCCCGACGACGCACGCCGCGTGCTGCGCGCGGCGAGCGTGTTTGGTCGGACCTTCTGGGAAGGCGCGCTCACGTCGTTGCTCGGCCCGCGCGAGAAGGCCTCGGGCATCGCCGATCCACTGCGCGATTTGGTGGAGCGCGAGGTGCTCGTGCAGAGCCCGACCTCGCGCTTTTCGGGCGAGCGCGAGCTGAGCTTTCGGCAGGCGTTGGTGCGCGAAGCGGCGTACGCGATGTTGACGGAGCGCGATCGCAAGCTTGGTCATCGCTTGGCGGCGCGTTGGTTGGAGCGCGCGGGCGAGGTCAACGCGGTGGTGATGGCCGAGCACTTGGAGCGCGGCGGGAGCCCGGCGCGGTCTATCCCTTGGTACACGCGCGCCGCCGAACAAGCCCTGATGGCCAACGATCTGAGCTCCGCCATCGCGCGCATCGATCAAGCGATCGCCTGCGGTGCGTCGGGGGAAGCGCTCGGCGAGCTGTTGGTGTTGCAGGCCGAGGCGCACCGCTGGCGCGGCGCGAACGGCGCCTCCGCGAACGCGGGCCGCATGGCGATGCATGAGCTGTCGGCGGGCAGCCCCAGGTGGTGCGAGGCCGCGGGTCAAGTCGCCGCGGCGGCTGGAAAATTGGGCAATACGGAGCTGCTCCTGAGCGTGGTCGACGAGCTCGCGGCCCTGCCCGACGAGATGGTCGGCAGCACCGGGCACATCATCGCGGCCGCGCGCACGGCCGTGCCGTTGCTCGGAATCGGCCGCTACGATCTGCTCGGCGAGATGCTCGCGCCGTTCGTCGATCGCAACGCCAAGCCCCCCGCGGATCTGGCCAGCACGGGCTTCTTTCACCGCGTGCGCTCGTACGGCGAGTGGGCCCTCGGCGATGTCGCCGCCTACCTCAAGAGCAGCCAAATCGCCGAGCGTTTGTTCCTGGAGATCGGCGATGTGCGCAACGCGTGCTCGTTGCAGATCGGCATCGGCATCGGTGGCATCGAGGCCGGCGCCTACGCCCTCGCCGCGCGCGCGCTGAACGACGCGCTCGCCATCGCAGAGCGCATGGAGCTATCGCACTCGGCCGCCGTCACGCGGCACCACCTCGCCCTCGTGCGCGGCGCGACAGGCGCCCACATCGAAGCACGAGCCCTCGAAGAGCGCGCGGTGATCGCGTTCCACGAGCTCGCCGACACGCGCATGGAGGGCGCCGCCCGTGTCGGCCTCGCGCGCGCCCTCGTCGCGGCCCGCGAGCTGCGTGCGGCCGTCGACGAGGCCAAACGCGCGGCCGCGCTGCTCGCCGATTGGCCGCCCCTTGCGCCCTACGCGCTGGCGGCCCTCGCCGAAGCCCACCTCAGCCTCGGCGAAGGAGAGGCCGCGCGCGAAGCAGCCGAAGAGGCCTCCCGCCGTCTGGCCGAGAAGGGACGCATCGAGACCGGCGAGAGCCTCGTGCGCCTCATGCTCGCGGAGGCGCGCTTCATCACAGGCGATCTCGCGGGCGCCGAGGCCGCGATCCGCGACGCGCGCGCGGCCCTCGTGCGCCGTGCGCGCTATTTCTCGGACGACGCCCTGCGCGAGAGCTTCCTCACCCAGGTTGCCGAAAACGCGCGGACCCTCGGCCTCGCCGAAGAGTGGAGCGCGGCGGGCGCCTAACCGTCGTTCGCGCCCACTCGGCCTACCCAGGTTGCGCAACCCGGCCTGCACATGAAGCGCAGAGCGTCTTACCATGGATCGGTATCGATCCACCCAGGTGGGCGCGGATTTCTCCGTGAAACCGGAATCGTCCACCCCCGCGCGACGGCCTCTCCGCCCTGGCAAGAACCCCACGCTCGTACGGCAATCCACGGCGCTGGTCCGCGGCGTGCTGTTCCCTTGCGCATGCTGATCCGTCGAGCCCTCCGATGTGCGCCCTGGTTGCTCACCGCCGTGCTCGCGACGGCCTGTTCCGCCCGCACGACCGCGGTCTCACCTCGAACGGTGGTGGCCGACGAGCCCCCCGCCGCCGAGGCCATCGACACCGGACCTACCTACTACGAAGGCGACATCGGTGGCTTGAGCGAAGAAGACGTGGACGCGAAGTTCATCGCGCTGCGCCCTGCCATCGAGCGTTGTTTGGCCCAAGGCGCCGAGCGCGACGAGGCCTTTGGCGGGCGTTTCGTGGTGTCTTTGCGCATCAACCGTCAAGGTCGTGTCAAGAGCGCGCACCTGTCCGAGTCTACCCTGGGCGACCGCGATGTGGAGACCTGCGTGCTCGACCGCGTGCGAGCCGAAACTTGGCCCAAGCCGCTGTCCGGCGACGGCCTGGCGACCCAATCCTTCGAGGTTGACGCCGTGGCGCCTCCCGTCGAGCTCGGCCCGGAGCGCGCGCGTCTGGCCGTGCGCGCCGCCGCGCAACGCGCCGCTTCCTGCGATTTGGCAGGGCGCTTCGTCGCTACCGCCTACGTAGGCACCGACGGCAAGGTGGTGCGCGCAGGCCTCGCGACCCCGAGCGCCGAAGGAGAGGCCAGCGCCGACTGCGTGCTCGACGCCGTGCGCGCCGTGCGCTTTGGCGTCGCCCGCGCCGCGAGGCGTAAGATCGTATTCTCCTTGGGTAGCAAGAACGCCCAGGCCGCGACCGAGCCCCTCCGCGGCAGCCTCTGACCAAGGCTACCGAAACGGGTAGGTCGGCGCCGCCCAAGGAAGGTACGGTTCAGCGAACCCTCGACATCCGCCGCCATCCGTAGCAACCTCCACGCGTGCACCTTCGCTTGCTCCTGCCCTTGGGCCTCGCCTTCCTCTTTCTACCCATCGCTTGCGGCGGCGACGACACCACGGCGTCCTCCGGCGGCACGCCTCCCCCCGCGCTCGGCGACGTCGAAACCTTCGCGGAGCTACCCGCTTCGAGCGAAGGGCTTGCGTTTGGAATCGGACTAGACGGCAGCAGCGTGCTGTACGTCGGAGCGCGTAACCACGCCCTCGTGCGCATCGCGGCCGACGGTACGGTCAGCGATCACGCCCCGGTCCCGGCTCCAGAGGGCATAGCGCTCGCCGCCGACGGCTCGATCGTGGTGTGTGGCAAGGCCTCGACCAACTCGGGCGCGCCAGGGGTTTTGTGGCGCGTCACGCCCCAAGGAGAAGCGTCCATCCTGGTGGAAGGTGGCGCCGACCCCTTCGCGGTGCCGAACTTCGTCGCGGTCGCACCGGACGGCTCGCTGGTGTTCACCGACTCGAGCAAAGACATCGTGTACCGCGCCGACGCCGACGGACAAAACCTTGCCATCGTCACGAACACCATCACCTTCCCCAATGGCATGACGTTCTCCCTCGATGGCAAGACGCTGTACGTCGCGTCGTGGGATACGAAGATCGTGTGGGGTCTGCCCTTTCATGGCGACGGCACCTACGGCGACCCGACGGTCTTCGCGGACGACGTGGAGAACATCGACGGCCTTGCCACTTTCGCGTCGGGCGACCTACTCTACGTCGCGAGCGGCGCTGGCGTGCTCCGCGCGAGCGCAGACGGTGTGGAGACCATCGCGCCCATGTCCGCCTTCGGATTGCCGGCCAACGCCGCATTTGGCGCGGGCGAGTTCGGGGTCGGCTGGGCCTACGTCACAAGCTTGATCGGCGTCGGACTGGCCCGCGTGTGGGTAGGCGAAGGCGGCGCGCCCCTGCCTGCGACCAGCGCCGCAAGGGTCCACCAACCCTAGGCGATTCCCCTCGGAAATCGCGGTCCGATCGTCGCTACAGATCTTTCCTTGCCTCCCGCTTCCGCCGTGCCCCCCGCCCTTCCGTCCTCCCCAAGGACCAACTCCGGAGCATGACGAACCATGTCGACACAGCAAACGGCAACCGTATACATTACCAATGGCACAGACGGTAACGCTTCCATTCAGCTCTTCCATCAAAGCTCTTCGAGCGGCATGCAAAGCGGCATATGGCAGGCCGCCCCGGGAGCCACGGTGGGTCCCCTCACCGTCAACTTCGAAACGGGCATCGGCGCGTTTGGAATTCTTGATTACTGGTGCGTGATTTTGCGGGTAACGGACGGCTCCGCACCGGGAACCTACATCAGCAATACCGGGGGCGCGACCGACCCCCAATGGTTCAAGGAATGTCAACTGGAGAGTAAAGACGCCGGGCAAACATTGACCTTCAGCGTCAATACCACGACGTTCAACATCAACGAAGACTCAGGCGCTTGCGTGGGAAGCATGTCTTTGCTCTACGCCCAGAGCTCCCCGACCCCCATCACGAATGTTTTCGTGGTCATGCTCGAAAACCACTCCTTCGACAACATCCTGGCGATGTCGGGGATCCCCGGGATCACCGCTGCCACGACCAACAACTCCAATAGCTATACGGACGCGAACAACAATACCACCAAGTACTACGTGGCAGACGGGGCGCCCACCGCCATGCCGACCGACCCCGGACACGAGTTTCCGGACACGCTGGAGCAACTTGGCGGTGTGGGGGCGACTTATCCAAGCGGGGGCCCCTACCCCACCGTCCAGAGCTCGGGTTTCGCAGCCAACTACGCGACGACGACGACAGAAGGAAGTCCGCCGTCCTCGTCCGAAATCGGCGATATCATGGCTTGTTTCGACACCCCCAATCAACTGCCCGTCATACAGCAGCTCGCGTCGCAGTTCGGCGTTTGCGATCAGTGGTTCTCCTCGCTTCCGGGCCCCACCTGGCCAAACAGGTTCTTCTTGCACGGCGCCTCTTCGGTAGGGATTGACTACAGCCCGAGCACCGAGCAGATCATCACCTGGGAGGTCCCCTTGGAGGGCTTCACCTACCCCAATGGCTCCATCTACGACCGCTTGTCGGCAGCCGGAATTCCCTACAGGTTCTACGCGGACACAGCCGACCAATTTTCGGACGACCCCCAAAACGGCTCTGAGCTCGGGGCGATCCCGCAAGTAACCTCCCTGCACGGTGTCACGATCCTGGACATCAACAGCCTCGCAGACTTGCCTTCGGACCTGAATAGCCCCTATCCCTACGCCTACACGTTCATCGAGCCCAACTACGGCGACGTATCAAGCACCTACGAGGGTGGCTCCTCGATGCACCCCATGGACGACACGGCTGGCGCCGAGGGCCTGCTCAGCTACGTCTACAATGCCATCCGGAGCTCGCCTATCTGGCAAAACAGCCTGCTCATCATCACGTTTGACGAGCATGGCGGGTTCTATGACTCGGTCGCCCCCGGGTCGGTGACCGCGCCGAACGACGGCTCGGGCAACGGAACGAGCTATGGCTTCGATTTCACGCAATACGGCGTAAGAGTCCCAACCATCGTCGTCTCGCCCTATATCAGCGCCGGAACGGTGGACCACACCGTCTACGATCACACGTCTGTGTTGGCGACCCTGGAGAAAATGCTTGGGCTCGCACCGATGACCGATAGGGACGCGCAAGCCAATTACCTGGCTAACGTGTTTACGACGTCCGAGCTGCGCACAGACTGCCCGGAAAAGCTGACAGGCCCCACGCCTGCCACGAAGTCCAAACGGGCTCAACGCACGCCGGAAGAAGACGCGAAATGGATGGCCAAGCCTCTACCCAAATCGGGAAACCTGGGTGGCTTCCTTCATACCATGGCGAAGGCCGAATACGAGCTGTTGGGCAAGACCCAACATGCCAAAACCAGCGTCGTGGCGAACGTCAAGGCCCTGAAGACGCGTGGCGACGCGCGGGACTACATTCGGAGGGTCCAGTCGATGATCGCCGCCGAACGGGCGGCGAGAAAGTAGAGCTGGTCTCCACCGCTTGTCTCAGAAAACGACTCCTCCTACTTCTTCGGGGAGTCCGTTACTTCGAGCACCGGCGGCGTGTAGCAAACATCGCGAGGATCGCGGTCAACAATGCCGCTCCCGTCCAAGACGTTCCCGGGTGCGCTTCGCAATCACAACCGGACGCTTCGCCGTTGGCGCTTTGAGCGTTTCCTCCCGCGCCGTCGTCGGGCGTGATGAGACCGTAGTCTTCGCAGGTGGGCTTCGGCGGCACCTCGAAGGCGCTCGGGTCGGGCTCGGACGCCCCGCAGTGCTCCCCGGCAATGGCGGGCGAAGCAGGCACCAACCAACCGAACGTGCCACAGTCGGGCGGGGCGGGGGCGCAGACCGGAATGTCCTTGACTGCTCCTGTATAGTTCGTGCCGCCCGGATCGCCGGTGCCATCGAGGATGGCTTCGCACTGCGGGTGAGCGACCGAGATTGATCGCACCGCCGCCGCGCCGTCGTCGCACTGGCATGCCGGAAAGCCACCCACGTCCACACATTGTCCGAGACCGCAGTCGACCCCGGTGCACGCGCTCGGCAAGGTCAGACCGCCAAAGCCGTAGTCCACGAGCGGCGTCGACGGTACGCAAGTGACGGAACGTATGCCGTCGAGGTCAATGAACACGCGGGCGACCTTCCCTGCGTCGCAATCGCACGCGGCTCCTTCGGCGGTGAGCACGCACTCCCCTTCCCCGCAATAGACGGCGGAGCACTGGCTCTGCTCCTGAACGCTCGCGTACAGGCTCGGATCGATCATCTGGTCTTCACATCCCACCAAGGTATTTCGCGTGCCCTGGAGCGTCAGCCCGTTGAGCGTCGCGCCGTTGGACGGCTGAAATGCCGGGTCGAACGTCATCTCTTCGGGCGAGAGCCGGGTCGTGACGCGCGTCACGAAAGCATGCTTGCTGGCCAGATCGAGCACCTCGGCGGTCGCCTCCACGATGCCCGGGATGGCCTCGCAATCTTGGGCATCGAAGGCTTGATTCGGACACTGGCACGCACCGTCGTCAGCGAGGTTGCAGTTGTCCGACGCGCTGTAGCAACATGACTCGGCCATGAACGACGGCTTCGGCGGCTTGGCCGCGTACTCCCACACAAAGGCGTCGCCCCCCGCTTCGTCGATGGCGCGCGCGAGGGCCATCGGGTAGTTTTTTCTTTTGGGGCCGCTCGTAAGGTCCGCCGTTCGATCAATCATCTCGGGAGGGACCGTGATGAGTGGTTGATCGACGGGCTCGAACAACGTCTGCCCGAAAATGTAGGTCGTGACAGTCAGGTGGGGCTCGGCGGCCACCGCCGTGAGCCGCAGTGGAATCATCGGTTGGCTCGCCATGTAACGCATCTTGAGCGGGCGTATCTCGTCGACGCCGGCGCCCGGGATGAGCTTGCTGGCGACGAACAACATCCCCGCATCCGCGTACGGTTGCATGAACGGCGACATGGTGTCGTTGACGATGAAGCCTTCCGACTGCAACCATGCCACGGCCGCCGCGGCGTCACCGGCCGAGAAGACGTAGGTGTCGTAGGAGCCTATTTGCTCGTGCGAAAG
>CAYLJT010000438.1:0-7378 GCA_964383995.1 uncultured Polyangiaceae bacterium | reverse complement strand
CCCTCGCCGCACAACGCATCGCGCGTCGGGCGCGGACTCGCGCGCAAACCTACGGGTCCCGCCGCGCCGAGGTCCTCGCTGCCTTCGCCAACGGCGTGGCTTTGCTCATCACCGCCGTTTGGATCGTCGTCGAGGCCGTCGAGCGGGTGCTCGCGCCGTCCGCGATTCACGCCGAGCCCATGCTCGTCACGGCGATCCTTGGGCTCCTCGTCAACCTCGGCTGCGCTTACCTGCTCGCGTCGGGCGACGACGCGCACAACGTCAACACGCGCGCCGCGCTCACCCACGTGCTCTCCGACGCCGCGGGCTCCGTCGGGGCCATCCTTGCGAGCGTCCTGGTCTTGTATTTCGGCATGACGCGGGCCGATCCCGTGGTGAGCGCGCTGATCGCCACGTTGGTCTTCATCGGCGGCGCGCGCCTCGTGAAGTCGACGTCGCGCGTGCTGATGGAGGGAACCCCGGCCGAGGTCGACGTGGCGCGCCTCGAAGAGACCCTGCGGAGCATCCCGGGCGTAGCGGACTTCCACGACCTTCACGTGTGGTCGATCTCCGATGGATTCCACGTCCTGACCGTGCACGTGATCCTCGCCCGAGGCCACCACGGGACGGAGGTCGTCGCGGCCGTGGGGCGCGCGCTCCGCGAGCATCACGGCATCGAGCATGTGACGGTGCAGCCCGAGGCCCCCCGCGACGCGGTCCTCGTCAAGCTGCGCCGACGCGCCGAGTCGGCGCCGAACCCAGCCTGAAATGCCGGCCTGTCGCCGCGAACTTGTGGGCGTTCAACGCAAAGAATTAGGATATCGTCCGGCCCAACCGACTCCTATGCACAAAGCCGCCAAACTCGCCGCGCTATGCACCGCCGTGCTCGTCTGGGGCATTGCGTGCTCGAGCGAAGACGACGTCATCTTCGGTGACCCAGCGCGCGTCGCGGGCGGGGCCTCGACGGTCAGCGCAACCAGCACGAGCACCACGACGGGAACGGGCGGTAATGGTGGTGGCGGCGGCAGTGGTGGCAACTGCGAGGTCGATCCTTCCTGCACCGCGAGCTTCGCCACCGACGTGCTCGCTGATGCGCTCGTCGCGGCCGGTGGCTGCACCACCACGACCTGCCACGGCGCCCCCGCTTCGTCCGGAAACCTCACGTTCTCGGCCGACCCCACCGAGGCCTACGACGTCCTCAAGAACTACGTCCTCGACGACGCAACGAAGGGCGGCAACTACATCGTTCCTTGCAATCCCCAGGCATCGCGAATCCTCTGCAATTTAAAGGTGGATCCCGCGTCCGGCACCAACCCCTACGACACCTGCGGTTCGACCATGCCCCTCGCCGGAGGCTTGACGCTCGACCAGCTCGATAAGGTAGCCACGTGGATCCAATGCGGCGCTCCGAACAATTGAAATCCGAGCCCGCCCGCCTCCGCCCCGGTCGCTTGTTGAGCGCCCTGGCGGCTCTTGGGCTCGCGCTAGGGACCCTCACGCCATCCATCGCGCACGCCGGCGACAAAGACGCTGACGCGCTGATCGCCATCGCCGAGGCCATGAACGAGCTCATGGAGGGCAAGTTCGACGAGGGCCTCGGCCGCCTCGACGAGATGGTGAGCGCCTGCAAGGGCAAGGCGTGCGACGCCAACATTCGCGCCCAATTGCACATGGCGATGGGCATCATTTGGGGCTCGGGGCGCAAAGATGTCGACAAGGCCCGCGAAGAGTTCGAACGTGCCCTGAAGGAAGATCCGACAGTCACGCTCGATCGCCAGTGGGCCACCAAAGACGTCGAAAAGGCCTTCGCGCAGGCCAAGGCCGCGACCAAGCAACCCGGCGGGGATCACCCCAAGAAACCCCCGAAAGAGCCGCTGAAAGAGGGCCCCACCAAGGAGCAGCTCGAAGCCCTCGCGCAGGCCGAATCGCTCCTCGCCCAGAAGGACTGGAGCACGTGCATGGCGACGCTGATCGCCGCCATGAGCGACAAAGAGTTTGCGGCAGGCAAGCTCGCCCTCGCGCGCTGCGAAGACGCGGGCAACCTTCTCCTCGAAGCGACCGCAGACGCCAACGCGGGCAAGAAGTTGGCGGAAAGCGAAGGCAATTCGCAGCTCGCCTCGGAGGCCCAAGAGCTCATCGACAAGCTCCACGACGACACGCCCACCATCACGCTCGTCATCCCCAAGGCGTGGTCCGACGTCGAGGCCAAGGTCGACGGCGTCGCTGTCCCGAAGGACAAAGTTACGCAGCCCATCCCTCACAATCCGGGCAAGGCGACGATCGAGGTCTCCGGCAAAAAAGGTCGCTTTCCGACGTCGTTCAAATCCACCGAGCCCTTCGGACGCGGCGAGCAAATCACGGTCAACGTCGACGACGGGCAGTCGAACAACAGCGCCGTCCTGCAGTGCATCATGGCCGCGAAGACGCCCGCCGACGTCAATCTCTGCATCGAGACGGGCGGCAAGGGTCGTGGTCTCACCATCCGCGCGGGGGCCGAAATCGCCGGCTACATCGACACCGACAACACCGACGTCTTTTCACCCGCCATCTTCCTCTCCGCCGAAAATCCCACCTCGGGCTGGTCCATCGGTGGCAGCTTCCTCGTCGACGTCGTGTCCACCGCGTCCGCCGACATCGTTGCGAGCGCGTCGCGCCGCCTCGATGAAGTGCGCTATGCGGCCACCCTCGCAGGCGACTACAAAATCGACGTGGCCCGTGTGGGGCTGAACGGCGGCCTCTCCGTCGAAGGCGACTACGTTGCGCGAAGCGTGGGCGCGTCCGTGGGCGCCGATCTCTTCGAGAAGATGGTCACGCCGAGCATCGCGTATCAGCTCTCGCTCGACACCATTGGCCTCACCGACACGCCATTCGACGTGTACTCGAAGGACGTCACGCGCCATACGATCGACGCGGGAGTCTCGCTGGTGATCGATCCGTCGACCATCGCGGTCGGCGGCGGGACGCTCGAAATCAGCTCTGGCGACACGTCCAAACCCTACCGCCACGTGCCGCTCTTCACGTCGGAGGTTGCGGAGCGCATCCCGGTGGGCGCGACGCCCGACCTTGTCTCGGACAACCGCGCGCCGCTGCTGCCCTTCGAGCGCCTCCCCGATTCGCGTCTTCGCATCGCCGTCTTCGGCCGCATGGCGCATCGCTTCGAAGATGCCACGGTCCGCGCCGACGAGCGCCTCTACATCGACACCTGGGGGCAAAAGGCGTCGACCACGGATGCGCGTTATTTAATCGACCTGACCGAGCGCTTCCGCGTGGGTCCGCACCTGCGCTTTCATGTCCAGGGCCCGGTCGACTTCTGGAGCCGCGCGTACGTCACGGAGCGCACGACGTCGTCCCTCGGCTGGACGGTCCCCGAGTACCGCACGACCGATCGCGAGCTCGGCCCGCTCATCGGCGTGACCGGCGGCGGCCTCGTTCGCTACGCGCTGACCGAAGACTTCGCCGCTGGTTTCGAGGTCAACGCGCTGTACACGCGCTTCCTCGATCACCTCTACTTGCAGGATCGCTTGGGTGTCCTCATGGCCACAACGTTGGAGCTCGAAGTAAAATGAGCGCGACCTCGAACACGCCGCTCGTCGCGCTGTCGCTCCTGCTCGGAACGCTGACCGTCGGCTGCACGCACGACCCCGTGCCTCAAGCCAAAATCGACGAATTGCCCGAGGAATCAGGCGATCCAAGCGCCCAGCATCGCCCCGGTCAGCCCTGCGTGCTGTGCCATTCCACCTACGAAGGCGCAGAGCCCGAGCTCGCGCTGGGCGGCACGGTGTACGGCATAGGTGCCGATGGCAAGCCCGAGGCCGCCCCCAACCGCTATGTGGTGATCATCGATTCGGCCGGCGATTTCCGCGGTATCTGCAGCAACGACGCGGGAAACTTCTTCGTCAAGAAAGAGGACTGGTCCGAAATCGCCTTTCCCCTGACGGTGCAGGTGGGCGAGTCGCGCATGCGCTCGCTCATTGGCCGCGACGGCTCGTGCGCAACCTGCCACGGCCTGCCAAACGACGACGCGCTCATCCCGTCGACGGGCGCTTCGCGCGATTCGGCGGGGGTCATTCTCGTGGACGTTTCGCAGCCCGACATCAACTGCGGAGGCCCCTGATGTCGCTCCGAATCCCCTTCGTTTTGGCTTTCCTCGCGCTCGTTGGCGGCGCCGCGACCGCGTGCTCGGGAGGCGACGTCGAGCCCAAAGAGTACGACTGTCCTCCGCGCGTCGCGTCGACCCAGGAAGAGATCTGGGGCGACCTCGTCTCGCCGCTCCTCGAGCGTCGTTGCGGGACCCTCGACTGCCATGGTCAGCCCACACGGCCCATGCGCATCTACAGCCAGCTCGGCCTGCGCCACCCCGACGAGCAAAACGTCTCGGGCGGCATCCCCACGACCGACTTCGAGATCCTCGACAACTACGCATCGGTCTGTGGGGTCGACCCCGAGCCCATGGACAAGGCCGCCAAAGACCGCGGAAGTAGCGCCGAAAAGCTGCTCTTGATCAACAAAGCACGGGGCACCGCTGCCCACAAAGGTGGCAAGGTCGTCAACGAGAACGACGCCGCCGATCAGTGCATCCTCGGCTGGATTCGTCGGGCAACGTACGTACAGCAGCAGACGAGCTGCTGCGCCGCCCTCGCGCAGCTCGGCGCCACGTCCAAAGCTTGCCCGTAGGCGCTGAAAACCGTCATTCTGCGATTGTGCGCGGGGCTTCTCCCCCCTCGCCAGATGTACAGCGTCGGTCCTGCGGCGCGCCCATTGCTTGGTAGAGCTGGAAAGGTGCCGTATGGCTGTCCTCGCCTTCCCTACCCAAGCGGGCCATGGCCGTGTCAGAATGCCCGAACCTCGATCGCCTATGCAACGTGCAGCACCGCTCCCCATGCGATCCGAAGAGCTCCACCCCGGAGACCTGATCGCTGGCAAATACCGCGTTCGGACGATCCTCGGCCGCTCCCACGGGCTCTTGGTCGAAGCGTTCCACACCGACTTCGATCAACGCGTCGTCATCAAGATTCTGCTGCCCGGAGCGACGGACGATCACGAAGTAGAGCGCTTTCGTCGCGAAGCTCGCACGCTCGCGAAGCTCGAATCGGAGCACGTGGCGCGCATCATCGACGTCGGGCACCAACCCGATGGATCATTTTACCTGGTGCGCCAATACCTCGAAGGCACCGACCTCGCGACGCACGTTCGTCGTGCAGGACGCCTCGCTCTTCAGCAGGCCGTGCTGTTCATTTTGCAAGCCGCCGAGGCCGTCGCCGAGACCCACGGACACGGCATCATTCTCCGTGAAATTCAGCCTTCGCATCTGTTTCTCACGCAGCGCGTCGGCGGCGCGCCGCTCGTAAAAATCATCGACTTCGGAACGGCGAAGCTCATGCGTGACGCGGCCGCGCCAGGGGCCGGTGGCGAGCTCACCGCGACGACGATGTTCGGCATGTCGCCGTACTCGTCGCCGGAGCTGGTGCGAAAGGCGAAAAACGTCGATCCGCGCGCGGACGTGTGGTCCCTCGGCGCGATTCTCTACGAGCTCTTGAGCGGCCGGCCGCCCTTCAGCGGCGAGATGGCCATGCTCATGCTGCAAATCACGAAGGACGAGCCCATCCCCGTGACCCAGGTCGTGCGCGGGTTGCCGCCCGAAATCGATCAAATCATCGGCTGGTGCTTGGCCAAAGATGTCGACGGCCGCTTCGCCAACATCCACGCGTTTGCGCATGCGCTGTCGCCCTACGCGACCCCCGAAGGCCATGTGTTGATCGAGCGCATCGGTCAAATTACGCAGGCCGCAAAGCAGCGAAAAAAGACGGGCTCGGTGCCTCCGCCGGCGCCGACGCGGCCCGTCACGGGCGAAGACTCGGTCACCAACATTCGTGGCGCCATCAAGCCCGCGGCCGACGACGACGCGCCCCTCGATCGAACCATCTTCATGGGCGACATGGCCGCTCCTGCGGCCCCGCCAGCCGCCGCCAAGGGGCCGGTGTTCGCGGGCGCGGCAGCGGGCATGGTCCCGGCGATTCCACCCCCGCCCGGCTCGTCGCCGGGCCGCGTCCCAACGATTCCCCCCAACCAGGGCGGTCTGCTCGGTCCGACGCCGCAATACCAGGCACCCAAGCCCACGTGGCCCGGCCCGGCGGCGCGGCCCGAAACGGCGCAATCGCCGGCCCTCGGCCCGAACACGCCGATGTCCACGTCGATGCCGGACGCGGCCCCCTTCGCCCGCACGACGACCCAGCGCAAAGTCACCATCGGCGCGCTCACCGCGGCCGCTGTGTTTCTGCCGGTCCTCGCGGTGATCCTCATCCTGCGCGGTCAATCGCCCGAGACCGCCGCCGCTTCTCCCGAAGTCACGGCGCCTGTCTCGGTCCCGGCTCAGACAGCCACGGCCGAGCCCACCCCCGCGCCCACCGAGACGGCCGCGCCGCCTCCAGCAGCCACGGAGACCGCGGCGCCGACGCAGGAGCCCGTGGCGGCGGATCCGCCTGCCAGCGAAAAGCCCGCCTCAACGGCCGGCGCCTCCAAGGGCTCCTCGGCCCCAACCTCCACCAAAGGCAGCTCCGCGTCGACCTCGACGCCCCCGGCGACCGCGAAGACGAGCACACCGCCGCCCGCGTCCACGCCTGCGCCCGCGTCCACGCCCGCGTCCAGCGGCTCGGGCACCGGCACTCTCGTCGCGGTCGCCGTCGGTGGCAGTTGCGCGTTCTCCGTAAACGGCGCCTCCAAAGGCACCATGTCCACGCTCAAGGTCTCCCTCAAACCGGGAAGCTATTCCGTGAGCTGCAAGCCGGCCACGGGAGCCACGAAGTCAAGGTCGGTCACCATCAAGTCCGGTGAGACCGCCATGGCCATGTTCAAGCTGCAATAGTCTGTTCGGTGGATCGAAGACGATCCACATGGACAACGCCTGATCCCGAATGCCGACGGAAATCTGTACTAAAACTGAAACCCCCAAGGGACCGCCGAGAGCGGCCCAACTTGTGCTCTTTGCCCCTGGTGACTACCAGGCCGTTGACGCGACCTCGCGATCAGCGTGTGATTAAACCTCCCCGTACTTTGCCTCGAACGGAGACTCAACATGCCGAAGACCTTGCGCGCGTCCCTCAAATGGTTGTTCCCCGCTGTGTTGCTTGGCGCCCTTGGTGCGGTAGGCATGGCCTGTGGCTCGAGCGACAGTGGCGATTCGAGCGGCAGCAGCTCCGGCAACAACGGGTGCATCCCCGGGGCTCAATCAAGCTGTGATTGTCCCGGAGCGGCGGGCGCGGGCATCCAGGTGTGCAATCAAACCGGTACTGGCTTCGAGCCCTGTGACTGCACGAATATCGGCAACACGGGGTCCACGGGCACCGGCAGCACATCGTGCGGCAACGGCTGGCCTCCACCTTCCGCTTCATCGTCTCGCAGC
>CAYLJT010000437.1:0-7390 GCA_964383995.1 uncultured Polyangiaceae bacterium | reverse complement strand
TGGGTGGATGATGCGACGGTGATTCGCAATCGCTACGCGATCGTCGCGCTGCTGACGGGGCTCAACCTCGTAAACTACCTCGATCGGTTCCTGGTCAACGCGGTCAGCCCGAAGATCAAAGAGAGCCTGCTGCTCAGCGATGCCGAGACCGGCCTCGTCGTCAGCGCCTTCATGTACGGGTACTTCCTGACAAGCCCGCTCTTTGGCTGGCTCGGGGATCGCTACCGGAGAAAGGCCCTCATCGCGGCGGGCATCGCCGTGTGGTCGGCGGGGACGATCGCTTCGGGCTTCGCGACCTCGTTGGGCGAGCTGATCCTCGCGCGCGTCGTCGTGGGCGTCGGCGAAGCGAGCTACGCCACGCTCGGCCCGACGATCATCGATGACCTTTCGACGGGGCGCGAAAAGAGCCGAAACTTGGCGATCTTTTACGTGGCCATCCCGGTGGGCTCGGCGCTCGGATTTACGCTCGGCGGGATGATGGAAGAGGCGTGGGGTTGGCGCTCCGCGTTCTTCGTCGCGGGAGGTCCAGGGCTCGCGTTGGCGCTCATCACGTTGTTCATCGTCGAGCCGGAGCGCTCCCTCGATTCGAGCCAAGAGACGACGAAGAAGGGCGGCGCGTACCGCGAACTTTTTTTGAGCTCCAAATATCGCCTCGTGGTGCTCGGCTACATCGCGCAGACCTTCGCGCTCGGCGGATTTACCGCCTGGGCACCGCACTTTTTGTATCGCCGCATGTGGGAAGAGAGCGCCATCATCGGGGGCAAATGCCTCGATCTCGAGGTGGCCAATTTTTGGTTCGGTGTGATCACGGTGCTGACGGGGCTCGCGGGCACCGCCATCGGCGGCAAGCTCGCGGATCTTTGGCCCGAAGCGGATCGAAATACCGTCGCGCTGCGCGTGTGCGCGTGGTCGTCGCTGATCGCGGCACCGCTCGCGCTGGTGGCGTTGCTCGTGCCCACGACGTTCACGTTCTTCTTGTCGCTCGGCGCCTGCGAGCTCGCGATCTTCACGAGCGTCGCGCCGACCAACGCGGCGATCCTCGGCACCGTGCGACCGGGTCTGCGTGCGACCGCGATGGCCGCATCGATCTTCGCGATTCACTTGTTGGGCGACCTCATCTCACCGCCGCTGATCGGCCGTGTCTCAGACGCGTTTGGCGACGCCGCGGCGGCGTGCTCCGGGGCCCGCGGGCTCACGGTGGGCATGTACACCCTGCCCTTGGCGCTCGCGACCTCAGCGCTGTTTTGGTGGCGCGGAGGCTCTCCGACGAAGGCCGCTCACTCGCCGATGTAGAGACGAAGGACGCGCGCTGCCTCGCGCTTGTCGAAGGACACACCGACGAGCTCGTCACGTTGCGAGATGCGCTGGAAGAGCTCCATCAAGAACGTGTGGAACGCGTCGCACTCTTCGGTCACGGGGAGCAAGCGCTCGGGGTCGATCAGATCGGTGTCTTCGAGGGCGCTCATGGCGCGCAAAAACACGTCGAAACGCGGGTAATCACCGACGCGCAACAGGGGGTAGCCCATGGCACGGAAGTACGCGAGAAACTCGCGCACGTAGGCGAAGCTCGCCGCCTGCGTCCAACGATCGGCGCCGCCGGCCGTGTGGCGCGCCTTGCTGGCGAAGGCGCGGATGATCTGCGCGAACATCCAGATGTCGCGACGCAAGCGTTCGCTCGTCGCGCGTCGCGCGGCCATGTCGCCCACGACAGGACCTTCGTCGAGGCTCTCGCCGAGGGACTTCCCGAGGAACAAAATCGCGCCCAAAAGGGCGGGTTTTAGGCTCGCTGCGCCCTTGCGCAGTTGGGCGCGGAGGTCGGCTTCGCCGAGGCCCAAGCCCACCGCGGGCAGCTCGTGCTCGAAGATGCGCCGGAGCTCCAAGCTGAGGTTCGCCGCGAGGCCACCGAGCGCGGCCTTGATGCCCAGGAGGCGTTGTCCTTCGGCGACGAGGTCATCGTAGCGAGCGGCGATCTCGGAGGCCGGCACTTGCCGCAAATCGGCTTCGAAGCTCGACGCCAAGAGCTTCCCCGCGCGTTGTCGCAAGTGCCCCGCCAGGGCGCGCGCGTCGCTGCGCAGCACGGCCAAGACGAGATAGGCGCGCCCCGCGACGCGACGTTCGCCCGTGTCGAGGGCCATGGCGTCGATCAGGCGCACGTAGCGGAGCATGCGAAAGAGCGCGAGGAAGGTCAGCGCGACGAGCCGATGGGCTTGCTCGCCGGGCACCCGTTGGATGAGCTCGAGCACCTGCGTGGACGTGATGCGATCGAGCTCGGGGCGAAACTCGAGGCCGCCGAAGGGGCTCATGAAGACGCTCTGCCCGATCTCCCGGATTAGCGTCCCTAAGTGCGCGTAAAACAAACGAAAACCGACGCGTTGCAGGCGCAACAAACCGCCCGCCACTTCGACCGAGCTGGTGAGCGCGTTGCGCAGCACGAACAGGCTGTCCTCGGGTCGCGCTTGACCCATGGTCGCGTGCAGCAAGCGCGTGCGTGCCGTGTCCTCGGGCACGACGGTCTCGAGGTAGCGCTGGAACACGAACGCGCGATCGCGCGCGCCTAGCAGCGTGCGCACGAGCTGAATGGCGCGCTCCGAGCCCTGGCGCGAGACGTCGAGGTGCTCGCGGAAGTCGTAGCTGACGATGCTCTGCCTGCGCGCCGGGCCGGGGTGATTGCGAGGGTTCGCGAAGCACGCGATGCCCTTCAAGAGGATCTCGAGCTCGAGCACGAGCTCTTCTTTTCGATCGACGTTCAGCTCGGCAAACCAAGCCTCGCGGAGCTGTTGCTGATCCCGCCGATCGGCGCGCGCGCCGCGCAAAAAATCGGCGTACGAGCTGGAGCCAAGGGGAGGCGCGGAACGCGCTGCGGCGGGCGTCGAGGCCATGTGGGTTGCTCAGGGGCCCTTTGTTTTGAACTCAAACAAATGTGAATAGAGCGTGTCTTTCCCGCTCGGCGACACGGGGTACGTGATGGCCTTGGCGGCGTCGACGACGCAGCTCGTGACGGCGTCGGAATGCACGTCGCTGCGCGCGGGATCGACCTCGGCGCTCTCGAGCTCGCCGCTCGGCTTGATGCGCACGGTGAGCACAACCTTGCCGTTTTGCCCCGGGTTGTCCTTGCCCCAGAGGTCGAAGCAGCAGCGAAACGCGTCGCGCTTGGCGCGCATGATCGCCATCAGCGGCGCCAGCCTGTCGCTCGCGCCAGCGTCCCCCGAGGTCGTCGCGTTGTTCATGACGAGGCCACCTTCGGGCGGCTCGTTGATGATTTCGCTCGCGAGCTGCTTGCAGTCGGCGGCCGTGCGCTGGGGCGCGGGCGCGGTGCTCGTCGAGGCGGGCTGCGCGCTGGGCGCCGCGGTCTCCACGGGCGGCGGTTCGGGGTCCGAGACGACCCCAGGCCTACCGGGCGGCGGAAGCGGGGCCGAGCCAGCGCCATCGGGAGGAGAGTCGGGGTTGAGGGTGGTCACGGTGCAGGCCAAAGGCACGCTGGCGCCGACCATCGCCGCGACGACCAAGGCGCCCGTGATTGCGCAGGCTCGCATAGGGGCGATACTAGCGAACCTCACGTGCGCCTTCGGAGCTTCCTACCAGCGGTCGCGTTTGCCCTTGTTTTGCCCTCGATCGTGGGGCTCTCGTGCCACGGAGACCCGGTCGAGCCGTGCGGCTTGATCCCCGAAGGGGGCTGCCCCGTGAGCCGCGGCGGGACCTGCGACGACGCGACGTGCCTCGCGCTCTACACGTGCGTCGATGGCGCATGGGCCGTCACCGAGGACTGCCCGGTGATCGAGGACGCGGGCGCGGATGGCGACGCGAGCGACGACGCCGACGTGTGGGATGGCTCGTGCAGCGAGCCAGCCATCGATCACACCGGTCAAACGACGGGCTGCGAGCCCGATTTGCAGAGCCCCGATTGCCCCGTGGAGGCCGCGGAATCGTGCGCCGAGACGGCCTGTTTGACGCGCTGCACGGATTTCTTTTTGTGCACCAACGATGGCTGGGTCGCCGTCGCCTACTGCGACGACGATGGCAAGCTCGTGGTGGGCGCCGCGGGCGTGCGCTAGGGCGCCTGCAAACCGACACCGCGGCGCGGGCGATACAGGGCACGCATGGCGAGCGAGCTCAGCCCGTCCGCAGGAACACCTCCCACTCGGGGAAAGGCCGCGGATGCCCCAACAGAATTTGCGCGCTCATCGACCAGCGTGGCGCGAAAGGAGGCCGCAAAAGGCGCATGGAGGCTTCTTCTGGTGTCCTGCGACCCTTGCGCAAATTGCAGGCGCGGCAGGCCGTGACGAGGTTCTCCCAAGTGTCCTCGCCGCCCCGTGAACGGGGCAGCACGTGATCGATGTTGAGCTCGCGCGTCGGCAGGTGACGGCTGCAATATTGGCACTGATGCTCGTCGCGGAGCATGAGGTTCTTGCGCGAAAGTCGTATCGTCGGGCGGCGCATGCGCTCGTAGCGACGCAAATGCAAAACCCGAGGAACCCGCAGCTCCCCGCCCAAGATGGGCAGGCCATCGTCGTCGGGACGACGAACGGGCTGGCGACGCCACATCGCGAAGTCGTACAGCTCGCCCGCGTGATCGACGGCCAGGGCGGCGTCACCGTAGAGCAGGACGAAGGCGCGGCGGGCCGACGTAATCTGCACCGGCTGGAAGTAGCGATTGACGAGCAGCACGGGCAAATCGAGGGGCTCTACGACCCTCGTGGTGATGCGCGACGTCCCGTACACCCCCTCCGCGAGATCGTCATCGTCGTCTTCACCGACGTCGATCAGCGCCTCGTTCGTCCCGTGCACGAGCCGAGCATAGCAGCCCCGAAGCACGCGGTCGCGCGGGGCCAAGGGCCCTTCTTTTCGCGTCGTTGGGAGAGGATGGCGGCGTGAGCTTCGGATCAAAAGTGCCGAAGGAGCCCCCGCCCGGCGCGCCCTGGGACCTGCCCGTCGAAGAGGCTCCGTTCGTCTTCCTCGATTTCGAGATGACGGGCCTCTCCCCGGAGCGCGACCGCGTGATCGAGGTGTCTGCTTTGCGCATGGTGGGGCCTACCGAGCTCGGCCTGTTCACGTCGTTGGTGCGCCCCGCTTGCGGCACGTTTGGCAACGAGCACGTGCACAAGATCGCGCGAAAAGACCTGGAAAGTGCGCCCATTTTTGCCGATGTCGGGGCTCGCCTTGTGGAGCTCTTCGAGGGCGCGGTGTTGGTTGCGCACGGCGCCGACTGGGACGTGAAGTTCTTGGCCAAGGAGCTCGAGCGCGCGTCGATGCCCCCGGTGGCGCCCTTCTACCTCGACACGTTGACCCTCGCGCGCCGAGCCTTTCCCGGGCGATCCCACGCGTTGGCGGCGCTCGCGGAGGAGCTTGCGTTGCCTCGGCGCCCGTCCCACCGGGCCGAGGCCGACGTGCGCGCGCTTGCAGCCCTGTGGCCCCACCTGCTGTCGACGCTCAAGCCGACCACACCACGAGACCTCTGGCACGTGCGGGTAGGCGAGCGCCGGGCGCGCCCCGAGATCATCGCCGCGGCCCAAGGGGCCATGGAATCAGCGGCGCCCGTCCGTGTTCGTCATCGGCCCTCGCGGCGGCCCGTCGAAGAGAAAACCATCGTGGTGACAGGGGTGCGCACAGACCTCGACCCCCCACGGGTTCTCGGCTATTCCGTCGCGTCCCGAGGTCGCCTCGAGCTTCGAGCCGACCGCATCCTTGCCATCGAGCCCACCGAGCCACGCTGATACCGCGCCTCGGGGCTCGCACCGAAGAGACCCCTGCGATCATGATCTCGAAGCTCGACCGTCGCCCCCTGATCGCCGCGTTGCTGGCGTTCATGGCCCCCCTCGCGACGGGCTGCGGCAACGCCGAGACGGCGAAAATCGAATGCCCTCCGCAGGGAGACAAATGGCTTCGACGCGCCCAACAAAGTTACCAAATCGCGAACGTCGACGAGGCCCGCGACGAGGTGCAAAAGGCCCTCGCCCTCTGCCCCGTCGATGATGTGCGTTTACTCGCGGGCAGGGTCGCGCTCTCGCGCCTCGATTACGCGGAAGCCCTGCGGCTGTTGAAGGGTGTGCCGGGCACGTCGGCCGCCGGTCTGCGCGGCCGCGCGCTTTGGTACAAGGGCGAGCTCGACGCGGCCGCCGACGAATTGGATCGACTGCTCGACGATCCCGACGTGCACGACGATTGGGCGAAATCGATCTCGAAGTTGGCGCGCATGGGCGCGGGGCGGACCCCCTTCGCGACGTCCGGTGCGCTGCTCGCCGCCGTCGACATGCCCCACGTGAGCCCCACGGCTCCGGTGTTCGTGGTGCCCATCGAGGTCGATGGGGAGAGCGCCCTCGCGATGGTCGCGACGGGCACGCCCGAGGTGGTGCTCGACAGCGCCACGCGCAAAGAGCCAAGCTGGGTCTCGCTGCGCTTTGACGGCCGTTTCGAGGTCTCGGACGTGCCTGCACTGGCTCAAGACTTGTCGGGCCTCTCCAAACAAGTTGGAGCTCCCATCAAAGTGTTGCTCGGGGTCAACCTGCTGCGGCGCTTGAACGTGACGCTCGACTACACGGGCCGTCAGTTCGTGGTGCGCACCTTCGATCCGCCGAAGCCCCCCTCGGCTACCCGCGTCGACCTCGCCTACGTGCGCGGCGGCGGCATGATCCTCGGCGGCGCCGTGGGCACGGGTGACGACAGCAAGGTCGCGTTGCTCGTCGACACGTCCATGAGCTTCCCCGTGGCGCTCGACAAAGACGGCTGGAAAAAGGCTGGTTTTGACGCCGAGAAGCTCACGCGCATCGCCGACGATCCGGAGCAGCGCCTGCGTGAAGGCGTGGTGTCGACGCTGCACCTCGGTGCCTTCGACATCCCACGGGTGCCGAGCATCTACGGCGCGCCCCTCGACACCATGGAGCGCGCCCTCGACATGGATCTCGACGGCATCGTGGGCGCCGGTTTGATCGGGCACTTTCGCGTGACCTACGGGGACGGCGGCCGATTTTTGTGGCTGGAGGAGGTAAGGTCGGGGGCCGACGGTCGTCCGCGAGCGCCGTCCGAGCCCGCCCCGAGCCCGGGGCCCGAAAGCCGTCCGGCGGCACCGGCAACGCCGCCTCCGACACCGATGGATCCAACGCCAGCACCGCCTCCACCCCGCGGACCGTGAGCCATGACTGAACCTCGCATCGCGGTCTACGCGGGTAGCTTCGATCCGATGACCTTCGGCCATTTGGATCTGATCGAGCGAGCCGCGATGCTCTTCGACGAGGTCGTGGTCGCCATCGGCGTCCATCCGACGCGCAGGGCCCTGTTCACGTTCGACGAGCGCGTGGCGCTTTTGCGCGAGGTGCTGCCGAAGGACTCGCGTATGCGCATCGAGTCCTTCGACGGCCTCTTGATCCATTACTGCCAACGCATCGGCGCGCGCATC
>CAYLJT010000436.1:0-7393 GCA_964383995.1 uncultured Polyangiaceae bacterium | reverse complement strand
GATTCTACGCTGTTTGTACTCACCCATCGCTTCAACGGAATCGACGTACTAGCGCATCGCTCCCTCGAAGCGACGCATCAGCAGTTCACGAAGCGAATTGGCTTTGACGGAAGCCCAACGGCGGAGCCACTGGCATGCACACTCGTGTGCTCCGAAGTTAGCACTGCGCATTTTCTAACACTTCGATTTGCGCCACGCGCGCGTCGACCTGCGCTTTCCCAAGCCTTCCTTCCGTGGTAAGGCAGCGCGCATGCGACGCATCGCCATCATTGGCTCTGGACAAGCGGGGCTCTTGGCCGCCCACGCCCTCGTTCAACGCGGATATACGGTCACGCTCTACTCCGATCGGACGCCCGATCAGTGGCTCAACCGCTCGCGCCCCACGGGCACCGCGGGGCGCTTCGAGCCGGCGCTGGCCTGGGAGCGGGAGCTCGGCCTCGATCATTGGCAGGCCCAGGCTCCAGATTGCAGGGGGATCCACCTTACCTTTTCGCTGAAGCCCCCGAATCGCCTACTGACCCTCACGGCGAAGCTCCCCACGCGGGTATGCGCCATCGACTTGCGGCTCCAGAGCCATCGCTGGCTGCTCGATCTCGAGGCCGCCGGCGGGCAGGTGGTCTACGAGAGCGTCGACGTCGCGCGGCTCGACACCATCGCCGCCGAAAACGACCTGACCGTGGTCGCCGCCGGGCGTGCCGACCTCTGCCGGCTCTTCCCAAGGAACGCCGAGCGCAGCGTCTACGACAAGCCCCAACGCCGCCTGGCCATGATCATCACGAAGGGCGGGCGCATGGGCTTTGACGGCGTGCCCTTCTTGCCTGTCAAGTTCAACCTGTTCGCCCCCTGGGGTGAGGCCTTCTGGGTGCCCTACTTTCACCGCGACCACGGGCACACCTGGAACCTCCTGTTCGAGGCCAAAGAGGGCGGCCCGATGGATCGCTTCGCGGGCTGCAAGAGCGCCGAAGAAACGCTCCAGGTGGGCAAGGAGGTCATCCGCGACCTGGTCCCCTGGGACTACGCTTGGGCGAAGGACATGGAGGTCGCCGACGAAAACGGTTGGCTGCTCGGGGGGGTCACGCCGACGGTACGCTCACCCGTCGGGCGCCTTCCTTCCGGACGCGTGGTCACGCCCCTTGGCGACACTGCGGTGTCCCTCGATCCGATCGCCGGTCAAGGGGCCAATAGTGGCAACAAGATGGCGCGGAACCTCGTCGAGCAAATCGTCGCGCGCGGCGAGCGGCCTTTTGACGAGGGCTGGATGTCCGAGACATTCGAGGCCTATTGGAAGCGCCATGGCGGCCCCACGACGCGCTTCAACAACCTCTTCCTGGAGCCCTTGCCCGACGCCGGCAAGCAGGTGCTCGTCGCCCAATACGGCAGCACCGGAGAGGGCAACGCCACGCCGCAGAAGATCGCCAACGCCTTCATCCGCAACTTCGAAGATCCTGCCCTGTGCACCGAGGTGATCGATCAGGTGCCCGCGGCCCGCGCCTTCATCGCGCAGAACGCCGGTAGTGGTTGGCTCGGACCAGTCCTACGAGGCGCCCTCGGCGTCGCCCGCGAGCAGGCGCGGCAGGCCCTGGGCGGTCAGCCCAAGCATCCTTTGGCGAAGACCTGACCTCCGCGCGATGGCGCGCGAAGCAAGTCCATTGGCGTCCGAAAACATGACGGGGAGCCAGCGCCGAACGCAATCGTCCATGTAGCACCGGGCCGCGTTTTCGCCCGGTGCTGTGGAGGACTCCATGCGTCATCTCGGATTGTCTCTCATCGTGCTCGCGGCGCTACCCGCCGCTTTATGGATGTTGGGTTGCGGCTCGACGGCCCCCGCCGAAGACGGCACCTTACCTCCCGTTCAGGCGACCTCCCCGCTGTCGACCGAGGTGCCCTTCGCCAACCTTGCCGCACCGCTGCCAGGGCGCCTGGTTGTCAAGCTGGAGGCGTCCGTCGCCGAGCGCCTACGCGCCCACCTCGCGCAGCAAAAGCCCCTCGAGACCTTCGCGTTTCCACGGGAGCTCGCGGAGCTTGCCGCGCGCCACGAGCTGACATCGGCCCGCCCCGCCTTCGGAGACGAAGCGTCGGACAGGGCCCTTCGTCAGCGCATCGAAGACCTGCGTGGCGAGGGGCGGCAGCTCGATCCCGACCTGACCCTGCCCCACTTGCAGGACGTCTTCCTCCTGGACTACCAAGGGAAGGCGGCAGCCACCCACGTGGCCCTGGACTACGAACAGTCATCTGACGTGGTGTACGCGGAGGCCCTGTTTCCGGCCTCTTTGTCGTTCATACCGCAGGACCAGTATTACCCTCTGCAGTGGGGGCCGCACCTCATGCAGGCCGAGCCGGCGTGGGATTACGGCATGGGCTCAGGGCAGACCATCGCCATCGTGGACTCCGGTGTGGATGGCCTCCACCCCGATCTGCAAGCGGCGATCGACCCCCTGAGCTACGACGCCGTCAACAGCGTCACCGTCTACCCTCCCATCGACAACTACGGTCACGGAACCCTGGTGGCGGGCATCGCCGCCGCCGAGCACAGTACCTTCGGCGTGGCGGGAATTGCCCCGCACGCGGGCGTCTTGAGCGTCAGTGTCGTCAATGGCAATAACCAAGCGGAGCCCGGATCGATCCCCGGCGCGATAACGTACGCGGCTGCACACGCGGGGATCATCAACGCGAGCCTATCTTCGTTGTCCACGTCGCGGTTCGTCGAAGAAGCGGTGCAGGCCGCCCACGCGGCGGACGCGATCCTAGTGGCCGCCGCCGGCAACGAGTCGAGCCTGTACATGAGCGCTCCGGCCAACATCGAGTGGGCGGTGGCGGTGGGCGCGGTCGACCAAAACGATCAGCTCGCTGCCTACTCCAATATCGGGACCAAGCTCGACGTGGTCGCCCCCGGTGGAGAGTATGCCAACGGGTTCGTCGGTCAGATTCTCTCCTGCTGGCCGTCGAGCAGCTGGCAATACAACGTCGGCACCTCGATGGCGAGCCCGCACGTGGCCGGCCTTGCCGCCCTCATCCGCGAAACCGCGCCGAGCTGGAACGTGGAGCAAGTGCGCTCGGCGCTCCGTCGCACGGCATCGGACGTCAACCAAAGCCAGTGGCCGGGCTTCGATCCCGACATGGGCTTCGGGCGCGTCGACGCGGAGCAAGCTGTGCTTTTGGCGCAACACCAGACGCCCCTCCCCACCGCCAACCTTACCATTCCGAAATACGACCAGCGCGTGGGCGGAAACGTCAAGATGCTCGGCTACCGCGACATCGCCGTCGGCGCCACGGGCAGCTATGCGGTTGCTTGGTCCAGCTCCCTGAACGGCGCGTACACGCCCATCGCCAGCGGCAACGTGGTGGGCGGCGCGGCCCCCGGCAACGTGAACCTTGGCATCCTCTCCCCGAACAACTTCCCCGGCGCAGGGCGCTACTTCCTGCGCCTGACCACAAACGATCTGACGAACAACACAAGCTCCGTCGACTACAACGAAATCGAGGTATGCGGCGCCTGCACGCCCCTGCCCGCGGGCGCCGTGGCAAGGTGGCGGTTCAACCGGTCAGAGTGGCCCAACGCGGTCGACGCCATTGGCGGCAACACAGGCTCCTACTTCGGCGCTGCGGTCCCCGGCCCCGATGGCGCGGTCAACGACGGCGCCGGCTTCTTCGGCTGGCCAGGCAGCATGATGCGCGCAAACGCGGTCAATCCGCCGCCTTTTTACACCATGACCGCCCAGGCCTGGATACGCCCCGCGGGGATACTCGCGAACGGCATCATCGCGGCCTACCGACCGGTCGCTGGTCAGGGCTGGGAGCTCGGCCTATCGGCGGGTGTCCTGTACTTTGCCACCGTCGTCCAGAACGGCAGCGGGAACACGTGGCTCTTCAACCCGTCAGGTCTAGCCTTCGCGTGGCACCAGGTCAGCGCCGTAGTGAGCATCCCTCAGGGCGCCCTCAACCCGGTCACGCTTTCGATGTACCTCGATGGCGTGTTGATCGGGACCGCCAACATCACGGGCATGACAGGCTTCCCGAGCGTCCCCGGCGCTCAATACTTCGTCGGCGGGGGGGACACCATTTCGTCGTCAGTCCCCAACCTCAACTGGCCCTTCGAAGGCAACGTCGAGGAGGTGCAGCTCTTCAACACCGCCCTCACGCCGGCCCAGGTTCAGGCGTCCTTCGCTGCGCGCTGCGGAGGCACCTGCTGATCCCACATTCCGTCGAGAAAGGCCGCGCGTCTCGCATGTCCGGGACATTGGGCGCGCGGCGTCTCCTTACCGCTTGGCTCAGGGCGCGCAGGTGATGGCTGGGTAGTGTACGGTCGGACAATCGAACGACAGGCACGAGTCGAAGCACGCCGTACATGCGGCAAGCGCGTCGAACAACGCGACACCGTCGGCGTTGACGCCGCGGCAGTCGTCGATGCAGGCATGGTTGCCCGCGCAGATGGCGACGCAGTCACCGAGGGCGGCGCAGTACGGATCGCCATCGCAGGCGGCAAGCTCGCTCGGGCACGAGTCGGACTCGCACCACATGCAACCGCCGTTGTCGTACAGCTCTCCACAGGCGTAGGCGTCGTAGCAGCCGCCATGCGCGACGGACACGACGTTCGACGCCGCGCCGCCGGCGCCCCCTTCCCCACCGCTCGATCCCGAGCTGACCGCGACTCCGCTGGTGGTTCCCGGTGGATCCACGCTGTTGGCGCAGGCCATGTGGATGGCCGGGAGACACGTGACCGCGACCAAGGCGAGCGAGGACGCGAGGTTGGGGAGGCGATGCGGCATGGCGCCTTGTACGCCATCGGCAGGAGCCCGTCGAGCTTCGTGCGGAGGCCGCTGCCCCGCGGCGCTCGCTCCCGTCGAGGCCATAGTGTATGCTCGGCGCATGGCATCGGAGAGCCCACGGAAGAGGATCCTGCGCGGAGTCCTTGCCGTGCTCATGATCGGGGTCGGCATCAGCCATTTCGTGGATCCGGCCCCGTTCGTCGCCATCGTCCCGAGCTGGCTGCCAGGGCCCCTCGCGCTGGTGTATTTGAGCGGTGTCTTCGAGGTGCTCGGCGGCTTGGGGTTGCTCGTCGCGCGCACGCAAAGGGCCGCCGCTCTCGGCCTGGTTGCCCTGTTCATCGCGGTCTTCCCTGCCAACTTGAACCAGGCCCTGCACCAGGTGTCCTTCGACGACGGGCCCCCTCCCCCGACCTGGGCGCTCTACGCCCGCCTCCCGTTCCAAGCGCTGTTCATCGCCTGGGCCTTCTGGTTGTCTCGGACATCGAGCCCCGCGCCCCAAACCTCGGGCAAGGGCTGAGCGCTGGATGCCCGAAGGCGACACGCTCTTTCGCACGGCGACCACGCTGCACGCGGCCCTCGCGGGTCGACCGCTGGTGCGCGTCGAAGCCGCGCTGCCTGCCATCGCCAAGGCAAGCCTCGTCGGCCAGGTCGTGAGCAAGGTCCTAGCCCACGGCAAGCACCTCTACATCCACCTGGCCGACGGCCGCGCCGTGCGCACGCACCTGCGCATGACAGGGTCGTTTCATGTGTATCGTCCTGGAGAGCGGTGGCGAGAGCAGGGGCACTTGATGCGCTATTTGCTGGCCAATCAAGACTACGAGGTGGTCTGTTTTGCGGCGCCCGACGTGGAGGTGCTGCCGCCGGGCGGCGCGGAGCAGCACGCGTCGACGCTCGGTCCGGACCTGTTGGCCGTGGTGTTCGACGGCAGCGAGGCGGAGCATCGTCTGAGACAACTGGGAGCTCTAGCCATTGGCGAAGCGCTGCTCGTGCAGCAAGCGGTCGCTGGCATCGGCAACATCTACAAATCGGAGGTGCTGTTCGTTTGCCGCACCAACCCCTTCGCGCCGACCAGCGAGCTTTCGTCCGAGACAATAAGCCACCTGCTCGACACCGCGCGCAGGCTGATGCAAGCCAACTGCGACGGAAGGCCGCGGAAGACGCGCGCAGGACCGGGAAACGAGCGCCTTTGGGTGTACGATCGGGTGGGCCGCCCTTGCCTCGTGTGTGGGGAGGCGATTCAGGTGCGCCGGCAGGGGCCGGACGCGCGGCGCACGTATTTTTGCGCGCGTTGTCAAGGCGTCGGCTGACGCGCGAGGCAGCGCGGGGCGGATCGACGGCAGGTAAGGTCGAGAACCTACCCGCGCCGGTCGACCCCCAGGTCGCGCAGCACCTTCCCGGTCCAGGTCTTCTTCTTGGCGACCTCGCGCGGCAGACCTTCGGCCACCACATGGCCGCCTTCCCCACCACCTTCCGGCCCGAGCTCGATGATGTGGTCGGCAGACGCGATCACCACCGGGTGGTGCTCGATCACGACCAGGGTATCTCCGCGCTCCACGAGGCGGTCGAGCACCTTGACCAGGCGCGCCACGTCGGCCAAATGCAGGCCCGTGGTGGGCTCGTCCAGCACGTACAGCGTCTTGGCACCCTTCCCCGCCGTGGCAAGCTCGGCGGCGAGCTTCAGGCGCTGCGCTTCGCCCCCCGAGAGGGTGTTCGAGCCCTGGCCGAGCTTCAAGTAGCCCACGCCCAAATCCGACATGATCGACAGCGGCGTCATGATGCGCGGGTGCGCACGGAACAGCTCGACGGCTTCGTCCGCCGACAAATCGAGCACATCGCCGATGTTCTTACCCAGGTAGCGCACATCGAGCGTGGCGGGCTCGAAGCGGCTTCCTCCGCAGGCCTCGCAGGCGGTGGTCACGTCGGGCAGAAACGACATCTCGTGGCTCACCGCGCCCTGACCTTCGCAGGCGGGGCAACGCCCCCCGGCACCGGTGTTGAACGAAAAACGCGCCGGTCCGTAAGCCCTGACCTGGGCGTCGGGGCTGGCCGCGAACAACCTGCGCACGTCGTCCCAAATGCCGAGAAAGGTGGCTGGAACCGAGCGGGGTGTGCGGCCAATGGGCGATTGATCCACGGCCAACGCCCGGGTGATTCCCTTCGGGACGGTGATTCCATCGTGGGGGCCGGGGGGCCTGGTGGAGAGGCCGAGAGCCTTCCGTACCGCCGGGTAGACCACATGCCGGACGAGCGTGCTCTTTCCCGATCCGGACACGCCTGCGACCACGGTCATCCGACCGGCAGGGATGCGCAGGTTGCCGATGGCAAGGTTGTGCGCCCTGGCGCCCTTCAGCACAAACGCTTCTTCGTCACCGGCCGCGCGCGGCGTGCGCAGGCTGGAGATCTTTTCTTCTTCCGCGAGGGCCTTTCCGGTGGGCGAATCGGGATTTTTCAGCACCGAGGCAGGGGGGCCTTCGGCCAGGATGCGACCTCCCTGCCTTCCCCCGGTGGGACCCAAATCAATGAGGTGATCCGCCGCGCGGTTGGTGTCGGCGTCGTGCTCCACCATCAGCACCGTGCTGCCCCTGTCCGCCCAGCGCCGCAGGTTGCCGAGCTGACGCTCGGTGTCC
>CAYLJT010000435.1:0-7410 GCA_964383995.1 uncultured Polyangiaceae bacterium | reverse complement strand
GTCATGTCGACCCGGCCCGCCACCATTCGCCGCATCGTCGACGTGGATATTCCGTACCCCCGGGATCTGAGCTCGCGAAGGTACTTGGACCTCCGCAACCTGATCCAAGAGGAGATCGGCCTGGCGCACTCCGACGCGTGAAAAACCGCGCAAATACGGGAAGATGATGCAAATTTCAGCGGCAGGTCGGGAGCGGTTGCAGAAGGTCGAGACGGTGGTGCTGCCCATCATCGCCTTCGGCGTCCTGCTGAGCGTCTGGTACGCAGGCGTGATCATCTCGGGCACGGAAATCTTCCCAACCCCCCTTCAGGTGCTGAAGGCGCTGGGCGAGCTGTATGACAAAGGCCTGCTCTGGCAATACACACGGGACTCCCTCGTGCGCGTCGGTGCGGGCTACCTCCTCGCGGTCTCTGTCGGTGTTCCGCTGGGTCTCCTGATGGGCTGGTCGGCCACGGCGCAGGGGTTGTTCAACTCGATCTTTCAGGCCTTGCGACCGATAAGCCCCCTCGCTTGGATCCCGATCGTCATCATCCTGGTCGGGGTCAACGATTTCGCCCCGATCATGCTGGTCTTCTTGGGCGCGTTCTTCCCGATTGTCATTGCCGTGACGAACGGCGTGCAGAACGTTCCCCTGATGCACATTCGAGCCGGATCGAATTTCGGCTTGTCCCCGGCTGCCGTGCTGTTTCGCGTCGTCTTGCCGTCGGCCCTGCCACACATCTTGACGGGCTTGCGGATCGCTCTCGGTGTAGCCTGGCTGGTGCTCGTCGCCGCAGAGATGATCTCGGTCCCCTCGGGCCTAGGCTACCTCATCATGGACTCGCGCAATGCGGGTCAGCGCTACGACCTGGTCGTCGCGAGCATGTTCATCATCGGTCTCATCGGGCTCATGCTCGATGTGATCATGCGGCGAGTGGAGACCCTGCGCGCGGTGCGTTGGGGTTTCCGCATTGAGGATGCCTGAGCATTCAGGCGGTTCCGACTCGAAAGGCAGGAGTGAAATGTCTGACCACGATCATGCACCTTCCAAGCTCACCCGCAGGAACATTCTGCTCGGCAGCATGGCGGCGATGGCTGCGGCAGCCATCCCGCTCCCCGGGTGTTCCAAGAAAGAAGGGGGCGCGGAGGAGCCCCTGCTCGTGGGCGGTCTACCCGTCACCTGCAACTTGTCGCTGCCCGTCGCCTGCGCTGCGCGCGAGGCCGCCCTCGCGGCCGGCACCGCCAAGGGCGCGCCCTACGGCTACAGCAAGTACAACGGCTGGCCCGAGCTCAAAGAGTCGTTGATGTCAGGGCGCATCCAAGCCGCCTACATGCTTGCGCCGTTGGTGATGGATCTGGCCGCCAAGAAGATCCCCGTCAAGGTGGTCGCCCTCGGTCATCGCTCCGGCTCGGTGATCATGGTCCGCACCGATTCGGGATACAAGACCTTCAAGGAGCTGAGCGGCAAGCGGGTCGCCATCCCGAGCCGCTTCGCCGTGGACTTCCTCTACCTCCGCCGCATGCTGGCCAAGGAAGGGATGACCGAGAAGGACGTTCAGATCCTCGAAATGCCCCCGCCCGACATGCCTGCCGCGCTCTACGCGAAGGCGGTGGACGCCTATTGCACGGGTGAGCCCTTCGGCGCTTCCGCGCAAAAGGCCGGGTATGCGGTCCCGCTCTCGATGACGCGCGACGAGTGGCCGAACTACATCTGCTGCGTGCTCACCGTGCGCGAAGAGCTCATCGCGACCAAACCTGCCCTCGTGCAAGATCTCGTCAACGGCGTGATCAGCGCAGGCGCGTGGCTCGACGCCGACCACCAAAATCGCGGGAAGGCAGTAGGTATTGTGGCGACTCCCAAGTATTTCAACCAGGACAAGGAAATTCTACAGTTTGCCATGGACAACCCGGCCGATCGCATCACCTACGGTGACCTGCGGTTGATCAAGAGCGAGTTCGAGGAGCTGATGCAGCTCTCGATCGACGCGAAGACCATCACGAGCCCCGTGCCGTACGAGAGCTACGTCGACGAGCAGTTTGCGAAGGCCGCGCAACCCGCTACGATAGCCATCTAGGAAAAAGCTATGAAGTCATTGCTCGCGCTTATCGCATCGATGTTCGTTTTCTTCGTGGCGGTGGGGGCGAGCACGGCGGACGAGGAGGGCTTCAAGTCGGGCGTCTTCGAGCCTCCGCGCGAGGCACCCGCCTTCGAGCTCGACGGCTCGAACGGCGCGAAGCTCACGTTGCAGCAGTTTCGCGGCAAGGTGGTCATTCTCGAATTTGGCTTCTCGCTCTGCCCCCGCATCTGCCCGAAGACCCTGGCCAACGTCGCTCAGGCCTTCGACCTCCTGGGTCCCGCGGCGGCCGACGTACAGCACATCTTCGTGACCGTGGACCCGGATCGTGACAGCCCCGAGCGCCTGCGCGAGTTCTTGGCCTTCTTCAACCCGACCTTCCTCGGCGCCACCGGCACCGAGGAGCAGCTCGACGCCGTGCAACACGCCTACGGCGTCATCGCGGTCAAGGAAGCGAGCACCGACAAGAAGCAGGTCTACGAGGTCCACCACTCCTCCTCGATCTATCTCATCGATCGCCAGGGCATGTTGCGGGTCCTCGTGCCCTTCGGCAAGGCCCCCGACGCCATCGCTCACGATCTGCGCATCCTCCTGCAGGAGAAGAAGAAGTGAAAGGGCGCCTCCGCGCGCTCCTGCTAGCGCTCGGCGTCGTGGTGGTCGGTGTGTTGGGTTGGGCGGCCCTTGCCCCTGTCAACTTCGACTCGCGGGAGGAGCTGTTCGAAATTCCGAACGGCACCTGGGCCCGGCGGATGAAGGGCGAAAACCTCGCGATCCTGCCCGATGAGATCCACCTGTACGTCGGTGTCCGAGACATCCTCGTCCTGCGCAACCTGGACGAAGTGCCCCAGATCTTCGGCCCCACGCTGATCATGCCCGGGCAGAGCTTCAAGCTCCCCTTCGAGACGGTGTCGGAGAACCAGTTCGCGTGTACGGCTCACGTGGCAGGGCAGATGACCGTGTTCGTTCACGAGGCACCGGTGACGCCCTGGACGCGCCTTACGTGGCGCGCCGACGCCTTCGACAAGAAGCTCGCGGCGTGGCTCGAATAACCGCGAGCGGGGGCGTTCGAGCGTGAGGTTCCGGTGAGGTCTCTGCCGCGCTGGGTGTGGGGGGTCTTCTCGTTGGTCGCCACCGTCACCGGAGCGGTCTTCGTGCTGCGCTCGGCGTCTCCACCGCCCGCACCGCCGGTGCCCGACGTTCCCTACGCTGAAGCGCGCGCGGTAGTCGACCGTCATTGTGTAGCTTGCCACTCGGAGAACCCGACGATCCCGGCGTTTCCCATCGCGCCGGGCGCCCTTTCCCTCGACACGGCGGAGCAAATGCAACAAGCCGCCTATCGCATCAAGGTGAGGGTCTCCATCGAGCGCGACATGCCGCTGCTCAACAAGACCCACATGACCGACGAAGAGCGCGCGGTGTTGAGCGGGTGGGTCGACGCAGGTGGCAAGATCCCCTGAGCTCGGCTCCAAGAGCTCCTCTGACCTCGGCTCTCAGCGACGAGGACGCGGCCCCTGGAGGCCGGCGCCGACCGCGCGTTTGTGGGCTCCCCCGCGTTGACAAGGGGCCTTGGGCCGCGATACCGCTAAACCATGCGCCGTTCGCCTTTTGTGGGTATGACGTTGGCCGTTGCATCGCTGCTCGCGGCGCGTCCCGCGGGCGCCGTCGACATGGAGCTGCGAAGCGGCACGGGAGATGGTTTCGCGGGCTTCACGGTCGACGAATATGGCGCGACCAACGGCTGCGGCGGGCCGGCGGGGACCGGCATTCGCTTCGATCCGGTGGGTCCCTACCCGGAGCAGAACGACAACTGCTACACCGTCCTCTATGTTCTGGATCCGGTGAATTTGCGCCGGCAACCCCTCGGTAACGGCTCGTGGCCCTACTTCGGCGCCACCTGCGGCGGCGATCCGACGACCGAGTTCCTGATGTCGGACACCGACCTGTTGACCGAGACGACCCAGGGCACCAAGAAGCGCACGACGACCTTCACCATGCCCAATTTCCCGGGCTTTGTCGTGAGCTTGGAGCAGCTCGCGATCGGCGCGACGCTCACCCAAACGTACACGTTTACCAATACGACGGCGGTGGACACCACCCTGCGCCTCACCCGTTCAGCCGATCTGGACGTGGAGTACACCGGACCTTTCACGACCAATTTGGGAGATCTGGCGGCCCCCGACGGTGCCATGGTCATCGATCCGAACAGCGTGGCGAGCGTCGCAATTTTCAACGTGGGCGGCACCTTCGACGGCGCGCGGGTCCTGCAAGACTCGGCGGGCGGCGCCGCCATCCATGGGCAGACGTGGGTCCCCTACGGGTACCAAGCGTCCGAGCTGAACGGCATCTTCATTGGCACGAGCAACGGCTCCAACGGCGGTTATTGCGCGCCCAACGCCATGCTCTCCCCGGCGGCTATCCCGCGCGACACGGCCATCGCCGTCCAGTCCGAGCTGTTCGTCCCGGCGGGAGGCTCGGCCACCTTCACGACCATCATGGTGGGGGATCCGGGCGTCGCGTTGACCGACGCGGACGGCGACGGAATTCCCGACGTGGGTGACGACTGCCCTTCGGTATTCGACCCAACCGACGCCAACCTGGACAACGACGGTGTGGGCGACGCGTGCGATAACTGCGTGGCGGTCGCCAATTCGGGTCAGGAAGACGCGGACGGAGACGGGGTGGGGGACGCCTGCGAGGGTGTCCAGGGCGCACCTTGCCTGGCGGATCTTGCCTGCGGCAGCAACGTGTGCGCGTCGAGCGTTTGCTGCGACATGGCTTGCCAAGGGAGCTGCTTTAGCTGCTCGATGGCCGGCGGCGCCACGCAAGATGGCGTGTGTACGGCCCTCGACGCGGTTCCGTGCGACGATGGCGATCCGTGCACGCAGGCCGACACCTGCCTCGCGGGGGTCTGCGTGGGAACCCCGGTGATCTGCCCCGCCGCCGGGGCCTGCCAGGTCGCTGCCGGCTGCGACAGTAGCTCGGGGCTCTGCGTCTACAAGCCGATGGCAGACGGCACGCTGTGCGACGACGGCGACGGGTGCTCCCTCGGCGATGTCTGTACAGGTGGAGCGTGCAAGGGGGTGTCGCCCGTCGATTGCGCCCCCCCGGAGGCCTGTCAGGCCTTGGTCGGCTGCGATCCGGCAGACGGCTCGTGCGACTATGCTCCCTTGGAAGACGGCACGGCGTGCGACGACGGCAACGCCTGCACCCAGACCGACACCTGCGTCGCCGGGAGCTGCGTGGGTAGCAACGCCGTGGACTGCGGACCTTCCCCCGGCATCTGCCATGACCTGCCCGTGTGCGATCCCGAGACGGGCACCTGCAACGATGTGTTGTCGGCCGCTGGATCCCCTTGCAACGACGGCAATTCGTGCACATCGCCGGACACCTGCACGGCGGGCGAATGCGTGGGCATCAGCCTGCTCGACGGCGCGCCCTGCGACGACGGCGTGTGCATCGCGGGCGGCTGTGTCCCGGACGGAAGCGCGTCCAACCCGGACGGTAGCGCGTCGGCCAGTACGGGGTCTTCCGGTGCGATGTCCGGGACAGGCGCCGGCGGCGGGGCGACCGGCGCGGGCACCAGCGGCGCAGGAGCAGGTCTTGCCAACGGCGACGACGGGGTGAGCTTGCACGGCGGCGCGTGCAGCGCCGCGCCCGTCGGGTCAGGCGCGCCCAAGCCGGTCGGCTGGTTGGCCGTCGCGGCCGCCCTCGTCGCCCTTGTCAGGCGCCGCCGCGGCCGCGCCGAAGCCTGAATTACCGCTCGAATTTCCCGATCTACGACGATCTCAAAGCCAGGCGTACGCTCGGCGCAAGGTCTCCCGTCCGTCGCCCTCCACGAGCTCGCCGTGGGCGAGGACGATCTTGTCGATGTCCCATGTCAAGATGCGGTCGACCTGACGGCGGGCCAGGGGACGATTCCGGATCATGATGCGCTCGGGCCAGCCCGCGCCCGGCGCGTTGTTGCCCATGGCCCGGGCCACCGTGCGCGTGGCGAGCGATGGGTGCCGGGACAGGTTCAAGAGCGCGTCGGAGCACACCATCGTGCGGCTTTTTCTGTGAAAGAAGACCACCTCGTTCTCGCGCCGCGAGGAGAAATAGACCTGGTCGAGGTCCGCCTCCCAGGCCCCGTGGGGAAGATCGGAGACCACAAAAGAAAAGCTCAAATCGGGCCGTTTCCACTCCAATCCAGGGATGGCCCCGAAGACCGCCTCCGGGTAGGCCTGCATCCATCCGCCGACGTGCAGGTGGTGGAAGAGGCTCGGCGCCACGACCGCGCGGACCTTGCCAAGGGCGTCGACATCGCCCTGCGTGCGCGCGTCGAGGGCGACCGGCGAATGCACGAAGAGCCCGCCGTCCGACATGCGCACGACGGTCATGCGCGTCCCGGTTTCGAGGCCCAAGAACTTGGCCTCCCGAGCCTCGACCCAAACGTCCTCGGCAAAGCGCGTGAGCATACGGGCTACCCTACCGCCAGCGCGGGGTATCTGTCACGAGCTCTTCCGAAAGGAAGCTGGCGACGAAGGAGACAACCGGCTAGGTTGGCTCGCATGTCGGAAGTCATTGCGCCCGGGAGGCTCGCCGCCGCGTTGCAAGAGCTGTGGTCGCCGCGCGTCATCGCCTCGGTCGACGACGCCTATGTCAAGGTAGCCAAGGTCCAGGGCACGTTCGGCTGGCATGCCCACGAGAACGAAGACGAACTGTTCTTCGTCCTCCGCGGCCGGCTCCGTATCGAAATGGAAGATGGCGCCGTCGAGCTCTCGGAAGGAGAGCTGTTCGTCGTGCCGAAGGGCGTGCGGCACAACCCCGTGGCCGAAGAAGAGTGCCAAATCCTGCTTTTGGAGAAGAAGTCTACCCAACACACGGGTGACACCGTGACGGACAAGACCCGTTCACTGGAAGAGCAGTTGAGGCCGGTCTGACATCGCGCGGCCGGCGTTGACAACGGGAGCGGCCGAAAGCTACGCTACGATACCGCGAACCTGCCCGAACAGGGCTTCGTTTCGCGTCGAGGCGAGCCCCCATGAACCGCGTTCCATCCCTCCTCCGCGCCGCGTTACTCTTCTCCCTCGTAGCGCCCACGGCGTCGGTGGCCCTCGCCTGCGTGTCTTCCGCTGACGTCGACGACAACGAGACGAATCCTCCCGTCGACCCCCATGCCATTTTCGTGACTCCGACCGGCAGCGACCTTGCCAAGGGCACTTCCGTGGCAGAGGCGGTCGCGACCGTCCAGGTGGGCATCGAGCGCGCCCTGGGCTGTGAGGGCTCGCCTTGTGTCGTGCGCATCGCCGAAGGTGCCTACGAGGGACCCTTCGAGCTGGCCGTGGGGGTCAACATCGAAGGGGGCTACCTCGGTTGT
>CAYLJT010000434.1:0-7420 GCA_964383995.1 uncultured Polyangiaceae bacterium | reverse complement strand
GGAGCCGGTACCTGAAAGCGGAACGTGTAGAGCTTCTGTGGCGGAGCGGACCGGAAGTGCTCGACCTTCCCGACCCTGCGCTCCAATCCGAGCTCGACCAGTTCCTCCTCGATCAGATCTTCGATCTTGTCACGCCCTTCGAGCATCGCCGACTCCACCGAGTTCGGCCTGGCCGCTGGCGTCTGGACACGCGACATTGGCAAGGCCCACTCGCTCGCCGCGCGCCTCCGCGCAGGGACCGTCTGGATCAATACCTACAACCGCTTCGACGCGGCGAGCCCCTACGGCGGCATGAAACAATCGGGCTTTGGCCGCGAAAACGGCCGCGCCGTGCTCGACGAGGTGACGCAGATCAAGTCGGTCTGGGTGTCGATGGTATAGCTACGTACGGAACACTTCGTAGGCGGCCAAGAACGTGTTCACGTGGACCTTCACCACCTTGGACACGTCTTTCGTGTAGCCGCCGGCGAGCACCCACATCACCGGGATACCCGCGGCTTTTGCCGCGGAGAACACGATTTTGTCGCGGGCCTTGAGGTCTTCGTGCGTCAGCTCCAAAGGCGAGTACGGATCTTCCCGGTAGGGATCCGCGCCCGCCTGGTACAAGATGACATCGGGCCGCGAACGCGCGATGGCAGGCCCCAAATGCTCGTTCAAGATGGCAAGGTAGGCCGCGCCGTCGCTGCCGTTGGGCACCGGCACCGACCAGGAATTTTCGGTGTCTTCCGCGCGCTCGGTCGAGACGTCGCGGTAGGCCAGGTTTTTTTTGTACCAGTTGCCATAGATGCTCAGGCCAAAAAAATCGGGGCGCGTCGCGAGCAGCGACGCGGTGCCGTTTCCGTAGTGCAGATCCATGTCGACAACGAGGCCCCGGCGCAGCTTGCCTTCGGCGCGCGCCCTTTCGAGGGCGACAATCAGGCCGTTGAAGGTGCAATAACCTTCGCCGTGCTCGGCGTGTGAATGGTGAAACCCGCTGGCCAGGTTGCCCGCGATGCCGCCTTGCAGGGCTGCGTCGAGGGCCGCGATGGTGCCGCCGTTCGTCCAGCGCACGGCGTCGGCCAAGCCGGGAGACCACGGGAATTTTTGCGACTCGGCCAGGGCGCGGGGCTCGCCGGTGCGAATTGCTTCGAGGTAAGATGGCGTGTGGACGCGCAACAGGTCCTCGTCGCTCACGGGCTCGGGCGCCTCGATGGACACCGGGAGACCAAGCTCTTCGATGGCGCGCCGCACCAGCCCGAACTTGCGGATGGGCATGACATGTTCGCCAATGTCTGCCTCGTAGCGAGGGGAATGGAAGACGCGGATGGGAGCGTCGGTTTGGCCGCTCATGCGTAGCACCCTTCCAGGATCGCCAGAGCCTCGGCGGCGTGTCGCGGCGCGAAGATCAAGGCCGGTCGAAAGCGAATCGATCGATCCCCGCTGCCACCTACCTCGAGCCCCTGTTGACGCAAGGCACCGAGCAAGGCGTCGCGGGCCGCCGTGCTGGGCGCGTCGACCGCGGCGAACGTGCCCTTGGCCCGCACGTTCGAGAGCTTTTCCGGGAATTTTCGAGCCAGCGCGAGCAGGCCTTCTTCCAGGATCTTGCCGGTGCGCCGTGTGTTCTCGAGCAAGTGGTCGCGCTCGATCACCTCGACGATCACGCCAAGCTGGGCGGCCCGCAGCGGATCGCCGAGGAAGGTGTTGAAGATGCGGAAAGCCTCCGGGGGCCGCATCTCGGCCGTGCCGTAGTAGCCGCCGAGCTGCATCTTCTTCGAGAAGGTGACCAAGTCCGGCGGCGTGGTCAGATTCCAGGCGGTGTGCGCCCACATCTCGCCCGTGGCGCCGAGGCCCGTCTGCACCTCGTCGACGATCAGCGCTACGCCTTTTTCCAGGGTAAGCTCGCGCAGGGCTTGGAAAAACGCAGGGCTGGCGTGGCGGTCTCCCCCCTCTGCCTGGATGGGCTCGATCAGCACCGCGGCCACGTCGTCGGGGAAGGCCTCGATCGTGTCTCGGACAATCTGGAGCGAGCGGGCTTCGGCGGCGCGGTTCTCGGCCTCGTGCTCGCTGAGCGGAAACTTGTTCTCGGGGAAGGGCACCACGGGCCAATCGAAGGCGGGGAAATCGAGCTTGTGGATGGCCTTCGAGTGGGTGGCGGACAGGGCGCCCAGGCTGCGACCATGGAACGCGCCTTCGAACGAAATGACCTTGAGCGAGGCCGTGTGCGGTTGTTTGTTGACGAGCGTCAGGGCGAGGTCTTCGGCGCTCGGCGGCTTGCCCCCGCGCCTCCGCGAGGCATGCCGAACGAACGCGGCTTTGATGGCGTTTTCGACGGCTTCGGCGCCGGTCGTCAAGGTGACCACGTGGCTCATGCCAGGGGGCGCGATCTTCATGAAGGTGTTCTCCACGAGGTCGACCCACTCGGGGGGCGCTGCCACACCGAGGGCAGGTCGGTAGCCCGCCGTCCAGTCGAAGCGCCCGTCTTTCCAGGCGGCCAAAAGGTCGGGGTGGTTGTAGCCCAAGGGGAGCACCGCGATGTGGCCGTACACGTCGAGCAGCGTGTTGCCGTCCACGTCGACCATGTAGTTGCCGAGGCTCTTTTGCGCGTCCTGGTAGACGTGCAAGGTGCGGGCGTCCTGGTATTGGTGGTGGCGGGCGCGGAGCGCCTCGGATTTGGGCCCCGGGATGGCGGTAACCACGTGGGCCCGCTCGGGCTCACCGGGGATGACAGGCGGGGTCGGCGTGGGGGTTTGGGGGTTCCAGGTGCTCACAAGCTCCTCCAGCTCTTGGGTTGGCTCCGCGGGGGTCACGGCGGCCCACCACGCGCGGGGATAAAGGGAATACACGACGCTCAGGAGGAGCGGCGCGAGGTCGCGAATTTTTTCGGGCCCGGGGGGCGGGGAGAGCAGCCGGATGGGCTGACCTGGATGGGCCTCGACATGGCGTGCGAGGGCGGCGAGGGCGTGCTCGCGGATGGGAACGAGGTCGGCAGGGCGACAATGGCAGGTGTGGATGGCCTGCAGGTGGTGCACCACCGCGGCCACCTGGTCGGGGGCGATGTCGGCCTTGTGCTCCTTGCCGACCTGCCGCACCAAGGCAAGAAATGGCAAGGGCACGGCCTCCACGCCGAGGGCGTCGAGGTCGCGGAAGTCGGGCTGGGCGTAGGGCAGGATTTGTGGTGGAATGACGCGAAAACCAGCCTTTCCGTAGGCCAGAAAGCGCACCACCGAGGCCCGGTCGCGGGGGGTGACCATTTCCATTTCGGCGGCCAGCAAGACCTCGCCGCCGACGACGCCCGCGCGCTGAAGCTCGCGCTTGGCGAGGCCCACCGGCGCCGTGCGCATGAGGGCCGCCAAGCCGCTGCGCCGGAACGGTGGCAAGACCAAGGTGTGCGAGAGCAGCACGATGCTGCGTCGCGATTGCGGGCTCACGGTCACGAAGCAGTCTCGGACACCGGCGAGCGTGCCGTCCGCGTCCCGCGCGAGGACCATGTGGTAGGTCGCCCGGATGGGCGCGCCTGGCGCCGACAGCGAGCCCTTCTCGAACCAGGCTTCCAGGGTGGACTTGCGCTCGATTTCTCCGGTCGGCCCGAAGGCCGCGAAGAGCGTCGCGAAGCCCTCTTCGAAGTCGGCGCGGGTAGACGCTTCCTCCACGCGGAAGCGCCCCAGGGCAAGCTCGAACTTGTCTCGGTCTTCGCCGGGGGCGAGGTCGTCGCCGCGGATGAAAGGGTGGGTGGCGTTCACGCAGCGAGCTCGCGGAGGACCGCGTCGAACACGTTGACCGCGTCGTTCGCGTCTTCTTGGGTGGTGATCAGGTGGGGGCGCAGGCGCACGGTCCGTGTGCCCGTGTAGGTCGCGAACACGCCCTTCCGCAGGCAGCGTTTGAGGAAGTCGTCTCGGACTTGGGTGGTGGGTAGATCGAAGGCGAGGAGAAAGCCCCGACCCCGCGGCTCGCTGACCAGGTTGGGGTGGCGCTCGGCAAGCTCTTCCAGGCGCGCGAGGAAGTGGGCGCCCACGACCTTGACGTTGTCGAGCAGGTGGTCCCGTTCGATGGCGCGGAGCGTGGCGAGGGCCAAGAGAGCGCGGGCCCGGTCGCCGTTGCGCGTTTGGTACATCCGCCCAAACTGGGAGATGTCGTAGTCGGCCGTGGCGAAGAAGCCGCCGAGCTGCATTTTCTTGCCGAAGGAGCAGAGGTCGGGGGGCGCGGGAAGATCGAGCTGTTCGTGCATCCACAGGGTGCCGCTCATGCCGACCCCGGTCTGCACTTCGTCCATCATGAAGGCCGCTCCGGCCTGGCGAGTCAGCTTCGCTACGCCTTGGTAGAACGCCGCGCTCGCGTGCCGATCGCCCCCTTCGGATTGCAACGGTTCGACGACCACGACGGCCACCCGACCTTGGTGCCGGTCGAGGAGGGCCTCCAGCGCGCGCAGCGCCTCGGCCTCGGCCCGCGCGTTCTCCTCGGCGTAGCGAGCCAGCGGAAAGCGGTTGGCAGGGTAGGGGGCCATGGGCCATGGGAAGGCAGGAATGTCGGCTTTGTGAATCGCCTTGGAGTGGGTGGCGGACAAGGGGCCCATGCCGCGCCCATGGAAGGCTCCGGAGAAGGAGATGGCGACGGCGTCGGTGCCCTGGTTGTCGAGCATCTTCGCGAGGTCGGACTCGGGCAGGAGCAGCGGATTGGCGGGCCCTCCGCTCGCCGCTCTTCGCCGTTCGCCGTGCAGGATGAAGGCCGCCTTGAGCGCCGCTTCCACGCCCTCGCCGCCGGCGTCCACGCAGAACATGCGGGCCATGCCCCGCGGCGCGAACTGCTTTTCCATGGCGTCCATGAAATCGAGCCAGCCGGGCGTCGTGACGAACGGTGTCGACGTCGGGTTGGCTGCCGCACGCACGAAGGCCTCGCTGCGCACGACCTCGGTCAGGGCCGGGTGGTTGTAGCCCAACGCGCCGAGCGCGAAGTTGGCGAACAGGTCCAAAAACTCGTTGCCGTCGACGTCGACCAGACGGTTTCCGGTGGACGCCGTGTCGTCCATGAGGACCGACCGGTAACGATGCTGCATGTCGAAGGTGCCCCGCGCCATAAGCTCTTTCGCGCGGGGTCCAGGCAGCTCGGTTGTGACCTTCATTCTGCGTGTCATGGGCGGGACAACCTTTCTTCTTGACTATTGTCTCCCACGCCGTCGCCGCCGTCCAGGGGCTCGACATCCGGGGGGATGGGTAGATCGTTCCAACTTTGCTCTTTGTCGCGGCTACCGTAGACGTAGGGAGGTCGCGTGGCGAGCTCGGCCGCGATGGACGCGATGGCGTCGTCCAGGTAGCGCGGATTCTGGCTCAAGGTCTCGCGGATTCCGCTTTGCAGGTAGGCGCGTGTCTCGGCCGCATCGGGGTAGCTTCGCAGATAGACGCTGTAACGGAAGAGGCGTTTGAGGCGGTGCAGGTCTTTGGGGCCCGTGGGCAGGGGCAAGAGCTCGACGAACGACTTCCGTTTCGCGCGGTCTTCGAGCCGATCGAGCACCAGTTGCAGGCTGTTTTCCAAGAACTCGGGGGCGCAGTGGTCGGCAAAGTCGTCGTAGAGGAGGCGCATGGTGGCTGCCGCTTCGTCGATGGGCAGGGTGGCCTGGCGCTCTCTGCCCATGCGCCGCACCAACATCATGAAGGGCTTGGGTTGGTTGCCCGTGGCCCGAATGACCTCCGGGTCCCGAAAGTCGGGTTGGCGGTAGGGGAAGTGCCGTGGGTTGATGACGTCGAAGCCGCCGCGCCCGTAAAAAAGAATGCGCTGCCATGAGAGGCGCTCCTCGGGAGCGAAGTATTCCATCTCGGCGACCAGGTTGAGGCGCATGCCAAAGTACTTGCCGGGTGCGTTGGGAAGCGGCAGTGAAAGCTTGCCCATGCTGGAGAGATCCACCAGGTATTGCATCGCGAGCTCGACGGGGGCGATGTGGAGCCAATACGAAAGCACCGTGCCGCGCGCGTCGGGCATCATGTAGATGTGCGACAGATAAACGACGCACAGATCCGGCGAATAGGCCGGATTTACCAGGATGGTGCCGTCGCGCACACCACGGATCGTCCCGCCGGGTCCCCGCGCGATGACGAGAAAATAGCGCATGAAGCTACCCGAGGGCTCGGGCAAGAAGGGGTCCGCGAGCAGGAACTGCTCGATGGCTTCGCGGCGCTCCATTTCGTGGGCGGGCCCGAAGGCGTCCCAGAGGATGCGGTAGGCCTCTTGAAAATCCGGGTCGCTTGGATCATCGATCATCCAAAGGTCGTATTTTCGAGTCTCGCGCTCGATCATTTCCACCACGTCTTGGTGGAAAAGGTCTTTCATGCAGAGACGAATCCGCTTTTTCAAGGGGCACCCGGGGCCATCATGCCAAATTGGTAGAAAATAGGTTAGACTATCCGCACGTGAACAAAAGCAGCGAGCCCGACATCGATGCGGTCCAGAGCCTGTGGGTCGACCTTTCTCCCCAGGCCCCCGATTTCGACGCCTACGCCCCCTTTGGCTCGGCCGATTCCCATTTCGATGTGGCGATTATTGGCGGCGGGTTCACGGGGGTCTCCACGGCCTACCATATGAGCCGTCGTTTTCCGGAGCGACGCATCGTGCTCCTGGAAGCCAAGAAGCTTGCCAACGGCGCGAGCGGTCGCAACGGGGGGATGATGCTCAACTGGATCAACGGCGTCGAGGCCGACGACCCGGAGGCCGCCCAGCGCGTCTACGGCGTCACGCGCGAAGGCATCGACGGAATCGAGGCGCTGATTCGCGAGCACAAACTTCCAGTGGGGTACCGACGGGACGGTTGTCTCGAAGTGTACACCAACCCCAAGCTCGCTGAAAAGGCCCAAAAACGCACCGAAAAGCTCGCGTCGTGGGGCCTACCCCTCGTTTTTTTGGAGCCCTCGCAGCTTCGCAAAATGCTCCGCGCCGAAGGAGCGGAGGGGGCGGTCCTCGATCCGACGGCGGGTCAGCTCAACGGTGTGGACCTGATACGGGCCCTCGCGCCGCTGCTTGTCGCGCAGGGGGTCATCATCCACGAACAGACCCCGGTCCTGTCCATCGAGGAAGGGAAGACGATCCGGTTGACCACTCCGGGCGGCGATCTGACCGCCCAGGCGATCGTGCTGGCCACCAACGCTTATACCCCCGCCCTCGGCTATTTTCGCAGCGGCATCGTCCCCCTGCACTCCCACGTCCTGGCCACCGAGCCCCTGTCGGCGGCCATGCAAGAAGCCCTGGGTTGGCGCGGCATCGCTGGGTTCAGCGACGATCGCGATCGCATCGCCTACGGCTCGCTCACCCCCACGGGGCAGATCGTCTTCGGTGGCGGAAGCAACGCGGCCTACGCCTATCTGTACGGAAATCGCACGAGCTACCCAGGGTCACCCGCGTCCGCCGAGAAGGGCTTTGCGGCGGTGCACAGGAAGCTGACCGGCTATTTCCCGGCCGC
>CAYLJT010000433.1:0-7422 GCA_964383995.1 uncultured Polyangiaceae bacterium | reverse complement strand
CTCGCCTTCGTCGGCCTCGCGGCCTTCCAAATTTGGCTGACCGTGCGCGTTTTCCGCAGCACCATCTACGAAAAGCGCCAGAAGATCCTGCAGGCGCAGCTCATCTGGCTCGTCCCCATCCTCGGCGCGGGCATCGTCTTCGCGGTTCTTCGCGACAACGAAGCCGACGATAATCGAAAAACCACCACCAAACTGGAAAGCTGAAGCTCCGCCGTGCGCGCCCCGTTAGGGCCCTTCGCACGGCGTTGAGACCCTCGGGCCTTCGGCGTAACGTTCCGCCCCATGTCGTATTCGGCCGCGGCCATTCCGCCCTCGACGCGGGGCGGGCAAGCACCCGCAGGTACTCTTCGAAGCGAGATGGATGCCCGCTTCGCAGCGGGAAAACGGTTCTCGATCCGCGAGCTCGTGGCCCTGATCGTGCCGCTGTGCACCGACCTAGCGGAGCGCCACGCGCGGGGAGCGCGCTTCTTCTTGCACGCGTCCTGTCTGCGCCTTGCGGGTGACACGGTCACCGTCGACGAGGCCTTGGCCGCGGTACCTCCCCAGGATCATCGCGACGTCGCGGCCCTATCGCCGGAAGAAAAGCGTGGTGAGCCCGGCGACGCGCGCTCGTCGGTCTACACCATCGGCGCCCTCGCATACGAGCTCGTGACCGGCGCGACGGTGGGGCCTGCGATGCGGCGCCCTTCAGACATCGTTCCGAACCTGCCCCCCACGTTCGAGACGATCTTGAGCAAGGCCTTGGTCGCGAACGCGGCCCATCGGCCGGGCGATCTGGGAGCCCTGGCGCAGGCCTTTCATCACCTCGCGCCGAGCGCTTCCATCGCGCCGCCGCCCGCCGACGAATCGCACCTCGATCACGAGGGCGACTTCGACGTCGACGTGTCGATGTCGATGATCCCTCCCCCGCCTTCGGCCGCCACCATGGCCTCGCTCGCCGCGCCGCGCGTGCCCAATTTCGGCGGCGGAAAGCCGCTCGTCGTCGATCTCACGCGACCCGACGCCGACCCCACGTTGAAGCTCGCGGAGCTGAAGGCGGCCCTCGAGTCCGACCCTCGACCTCGCTACGTCGTGATCAAAAACGGCATGGATCACGGGCCGTTTTCGGCGGTCGAGCTGCTCCAACAAATCGCCTCGGGGCAGTTCGCGGAGAGCCACCTCTTGCGCGACACGTTTGGCAACGAAGAGCGTCCCATCAAAGACTGGGAGGAGTTTTCGCCCTTCGCCAACCAGGCCAAGGTAAACCGCGAGATCGCGCACGAACGCAAGGCCGTCGAGGTCGCCACCGCGGTCGAAAAAAAGAGCACGCGCGCCAAATCGGCGGTGGCCGTCGGGGTGGTCGCCCTGCTCGCGGGGGTCGGCGCGGCCGTGTGGATCAGCGAACGTGGCAACAACGATCGCGAGCTCGAGGTGCAGGCCGATCTGGCTTCCACCGTCGACGTCGATGGAGGCCTCGGCGCGGGCCAAAAAGCGGGCGCCGTGAAGATGGGCGGTGGCACGCAGCGGGTCGCCTCCGCAGACGGCAAGAACATCCCCGTCATCAGCAACCGCGGCAGTTGCGAGGCCGCGATCGCGGCCTACTCCGAGGAGTACAAAATCGGCAACGACGGCGCGCCCGCCGATCTCGGCGCGGCGGACTACGGCGCGGTGCTCAACCGCGGCTCGTATTTGTCGAGCTGCGGCGCACCGTCGAGCATGGAGGTCAACGTCTGCGTGGCCGTTCAAAATGGCCGCGCGGTCGGCGTCACCGTGAACACGAGCCCGTCGAGCCCCGGCATCGCCTCGTGCATCGCGGGGCAGGTGCGCGGGCTCTCGTTCCCTTCGCATCCGCGCATGGACGTCGCGCGAACGACGTTCGCGGCGCAATAGGGCCGGCCGTTGGATAGCGCCGTCTTGCGCATCGAGGGGCTGACGAAGATCTTCGATGGCCTGCCGGTGCTGCGCGGGGTCGACCTCGACGTGCCCCGGGGCTGCCTTTACGGGCTGATCGGCCCCGGCGCGTCGGGCAAGAGCGTGCTCCTGAAGCTGCTCACCGGCCTGCTACGCCCGGACGCGGGTCGTGTGCTCGTGGAGGGGCGCGACGTGCACGCGATGACCGAGCTCGAACTGCAGGCATTTCGGCTGAAATTTGGCATGTTGTTTCAGAACAACGCCCTCTTTGACTACATGACCGTCGCGGAGAACATCGCGTTTCCGCTGCGCAGGACGACGCAGTTGCCCGAAGAAGAGATCGGGCGTCGGGTGAGCGAGCGCCTGCGCGCGGTGTCGCTGCCAGGCTTCGAAGATCGGCTGCCAACGGGCCTCTCGGGCGGACAAAAAAAACGCGTCGGCGTCGCGCGCGCGACCATCTCGAAGGCCGAGATCGTGCTGTACGACGAGCCCGCCGCAGGCCTCGATCCGGTCACTTCGCAGCGCATTTTCGACATGCTTCGGGCTGAGCAGAGGGCCGCGGCCGCCACGGTGATCATGGTGTCGAGCGATCTCGATCGCCTGCTCACCGTCACCGACCGGGTGGGGATGCTCTACCGCGGTCGACTGATTTTCGATGGCACGACGGACGAGGCCAAGCGCAGCAACGACCCCTACGTGCGGCAGTTCGTGCACGGCCTGACCGAAGGCCCGCTGTAACGGAAACACCTACAAATCAAGGGTTTGCGTGGCGTTCCACGAAGCGCGCGAGCTGCGCGAAGGGCACGTCAGCAGGACACACCGCTTGGCGTTCGCGGAGAACTTGCTCCGGCACGAGCGCGAGAGAGCGTCGCGCGGCATCGAAGTCGGGCGTGCCCCTGGAGCACGCGAGGACGACAGCTCGCAGGCCCGGATAGTCGCCGCCCGAAGCAGCCATGCGGGGCCCTTCGCCGACGTCACAGCGACCGCAGCCGATGCACCCGGAGAGCCGCGGAAGCAGCGCCCGATCGTCGACGTCGTAGGGCGGCAAGTGATCGGCGTCGTAGTTCTCTCGGAAGTTGCGGATGTTCGTCGTGCGCCCAAACGCCCGCTTGAAGAGGACGCGAACGATGGCCCACGCAAGGACGAACGCGGCAAGCGCGGGACCCGAAAAGATGCGTTCACGCATTTCTTGGAGGCTACCACGGCGCTCCGTGCTGCCACGGTTTGCAGGCCAAACCAGGCCCCAAGTGTGTTAGAAGCGCGAGCGAGGCAGCTTGATGTCGCGACCCATGAAGACCCTGTTGTTCGCGCTGCTCACCCTAGCGGCATGCGGCGGCACCGAAGGCGTGCGAGGCGATCCTCCTTCGGAGCCCGTGGCCGATGTGCATGGCGGTGGTCATCGCATCAGCGAGGTGGTCGGCCCCGCGACGTGGTTCGACGAGAATAACGAGGACCCCGACCTCTGCCAGTCACCGGCCGACTACCTGGTCAACCTCACGGGCCTTTCGGTCGTGGCCATCGACGCGTTCGACGAGGAAAACGACGGGTACCTCGGCAACATCTACGTGCAAGACGCCGTCGACAATCCGCCGCCCTACTCCGGCATCACGGCCTTCGAACCCTCGTTTTCGCCGCCCGATCTGCGCGTCGCCGACGGCGACGTCGTGGATGTCCAGGGCCTCTTGCAGGAGTTCGGGGGCACCACCAGCAGCCCCTTCGACTCGTGCAAAACGTTGCCTGAAATCGGCGGCACGCTCGCATTTCGCTACGATGGCAAGCCCGTGACCCCCGTGACGGTCCCGCTCTCCGATTTGGCCAACTACGAGACGGCCCGTCCATGGCTCGGCATGTTGATCCGCGTCGAGAACGTCAAGGCGTCGACCGATCCTGAGCAAGAGGGCAACGTGTCTGTGAAGATCAACGTCGGTGGCGGGGTGGGCGCCAAGGACGTTCCTCAGATTTCGAGCGAGCTCTACGACATCCGCGCGGAGGGACCGACCATCAGCGCGGGAACGACGTTCAAGTCGATCACGGGCGTACTGACGTTCTTCTATCAGTTCAAGCTCGCCCCGCGTTCTCCCGCCGATTTCGAGCTGTAAGGATGCCGTTCGTGCGCGCCTGGCGGGGGCTTCGGTGGGGGGCTCCGCTATGGACGGCCCTCGGGCTTGGCGCCTGCGGTGGCGCTCCCGCGGCGGCGCCGCAGACGATCCTCGTGCCCTTCGCGCCCAGCACGCCGGGCGCGAAGGGCAGCGTCGAGCTCCGTCAGCTCGACGCGCGCCCCCGCCTCGCGCTGGTGGTTCGCGAGGGCGACCCCTCGCCTGCGTTGGTCGCGGCCGTGCTCACCGACGCCGGCCCAGCGCTGAGCACGGCCCTCGCGGCGATCGTGGAGGCGCGCCTCGTTGCACGAGGGATCGGCGCGGAGTCGCGCGCACATCGCGACGCTTTGCGAATTATTTTGACGTCAAACGATTCGAGCCCCGCCCAGTTCTTCGCGGCGTTGCGCGACGCGTTTCAGACGCCCATCGGCGTCAACGACCCGGCCCTTCGCCTCGCCGTCGATCGCCTTGAGGCGCTGAAGCGCCATCCCCTCGACGCGCCCGAGCTCGTGCCCGTCGCAGCGTGCACGGGTCGGCTCGGTGCCGCGGCCTCCGAGCTCAACCTCGATCCCAAGACGCCGGCGGGGGTTCGAAGCATCGAGGCCGCGCGCGCCCGTCTGCTTCACGCCGGACGCACGGCGCTCGCCGCCGTAGGCCCTCCTGCGTTCATCACGCAAACGGCGCAAGCGCTGGAAGCGACGACCGGGTTCGCCTCGGGCCCACCCTCCGCCGAGGCCTGGCCCGATGCGGACGCGATAGCCGCTTACGTCGCGCCCGCGAGCGCACCCCTCGGCGTCGACGTCGCCCTGCGTGTACCGAGCCCCCTCGCGGCGGTCGCGGCGGCCGAGCTGCTCGGCGATCGCGCGTCGCTGTTGAACGCGCGGCTGCGTGTGTTGCCCTCACCCTTTCGGGTCACCGAGGTGGTGGGCGCAGCACGTTCGCTCGGTGGATGCGTCGCGCTCCACATCGAGCCCGAAGGCGAGCTCGTCGACGACACAACCGCTGCGGCCTTCGCCGCGGCCCTCGCGACGCGAGAAATTCGCCACGCCACCACGCGACCGGTCGAAGCGCAGAAGGCGGCCGAGCAGGTGCTGCTCGCGGGCGACGCGGGGGAAGCCGCATCGCGCGCCGCTTGGTGGTCGTTGTCGGCGGACGCATCGGGACGGCCTCCGCGCGTCGCGGTCGCGCTCGGCGTGCCCGCCCGCCGCGACACGGACCCCTCGAAGGTCACGCGGCTCAAGGGCGATCTCGTGAAGGCGATCGAGACCGTGGAGCGCGCATCTGTCTCGGACATCGAACGGCGCATCGCGCTCGAGCGCGGTCAGGGCGAGACCTGGGTGCTGCTCGCGAGCCCCTGCGGTGCCGCGGACGAAGGGCCGTTGGAGGCGGGAGCAACGGCCCTCGGCGCCCTCGCGATGGGCGCCGCCCACGCCGAGAGCGAGCCTCAAGTCGAGCCGTGGATCACCACGGAGGGCATCGGTTTCCTGGCGCACGCCTCATCGTTGGGCGACGCGGCGCGCGCGGCGCAGGCCGCCCAACGCGTCGCCGACGCGGTGGGGCGCGCCTTCGCCGGCACGCGCTTTTTGCCTGACGATCTCGAACGCGCACGCACCTCGGCGCTGCTGCGAATCGAGCACCGCGGACCTCGCGGCGTCGCCGTCGCGGCCCTCTCCGACGCGTTGTTTCCTTCGCATCCGTCGTGGATCGAGCCCCTCGGCCCTTGGTCACGCGTCGCCGGATACGACACCGACCTCGTGCAAACCCGTTGGCGCGCGCTGATGGCGGGCCCCGTTCGCCTCGCGATCATTGCCAATAGCGACGGCACGCAGGCAGCCGCGATGAGCGCCGCCGTCGACCGCTGGCTCACACCCCGGGACCGCAGCAAGTCGAGCTGCACCACGTTCGAGCCCACAGCGCCACGCCCCGGTCGCTTCAATGTCGTGGCGCCCAAGTCGTCCGAGATCGCCGAGCTGCTCATCGGTGCCCCGATGCCGCTGCGAGGCTCCGCGGGGAACGCTGCCGCCGAAGTGCTCGCCGCGGCGCTCGATGGCAACGGCGGGCTCCTCGATCAAGCGCTCAGCGCCGCAGGCATCGCGGCCAAGACGTCGGCGCGTCTGTCACGCACGGGGCAAGACGACACCCTGCTGATCGACGTGCGCGTCTCGGCGCGGGGCGCCGACGCCGCCTTTGCGGCGGTGGAAGCGCTGCTCGCCACGCTGCGTCGCGAGGGCCTCTCGGCGAACCTCATCGAGCGCGCCCTTCGCGAAAAAAAGGCCGACGAGGCGCGCGAGCTCGCCAGCCCGCGCGGGCGCCTCATTCGGCTGTTTTCGGGCCCGCGCCCCGTGTTCGCGGCACCGACCGTCGACGCGCTACGCGCGCTGGTAAGCGAGCGCCTCGATCCGGCTCGCCTCGCGATCGTCGAAGCTCGGCCCGAGTAACGCGGCGCTCTAAACCGTCGCCACGAACAGCACCACCTTGGTGCGCTCGTCGGCATGGGGGAGCTCGGCGCGCCCCAAAACGTCCGCCGGCGCCTTCACCTGAACCGCCGAAAATCCCGCTGCTTTGAGCTCGTTTTGCAGGCTCGCGCGGCTCGTCGCGTCGCGCACGAAGCCCTCACCGCCCGTGAACATGCGCATCGCACGGTCCAACGCGCCGCCTACCTTGCCCCGCGGGGGCTCTTCGTCGGAGGGCACCAAATCGAACACGAAGGTGCCCCCGCCCACCCCCGCGATAGCAGCGAAAACGCCCTGAAATACCGCTCTTCTGGCGTCCTTCGCCAGGTACATCAGGAGCCCTTCGGCGATCACCAGAAGCGGCGCCTTGGCGCCCGCATGCCACGCCGGATCCCAGTGCGTTGCGTCCCCTGCCCTGCGCACCCAGTTGGTTCGCCCGAGGATCGCCTTGCCCTCATCACTTCGTTGGAGCAGCAAACATTTCTTGTCGAGCACGTGCGCCTGATCCACCTCGACGTAGCGGAGATCGGTGCGCGCCGAAAAGCGCGCGCCGCGCGCCGAAAACCCTGCGGCAAGCTCGATCACCGTGCTGGCCCCCGTCGCCTCTGCGATGCGATCGATGGCGACGTGCCTTTGCAAGAGCGACGCGAAGAGATTGGGCAGGTCTTTGCGAAAGACGCCCGCGACCTTGAGCGCCGCGTTGGTCGCGTCGAACACGCCGCGCGCTTCGGGCATCGCAAAGAGGTCGGCCGAGGGCAGACGCCCTCGGACCCACGCTTCCGATGTGTAGAGAGCCGTGACCGACAGATCCCCCACGGCCTAGGCTTTAGATTCCGTCGATTTCCGCTTCGACGTCGTCGATGACCGGCTCGATGTCGCTGTCGGCGTCGAGATCGTCGTCGTCCTCATCATCGTCATCGGCCTCGTCGACTTCTTCTTCGTCCTCGTCGCGCTGCAACACGGGCAGGCGGCGCTTGCCGACG
>CAYLJT010000432.1:0-7428 GCA_964383995.1 uncultured Polyangiaceae bacterium | reverse complement strand
CGTTCTTGGAAGAAGACCTCGGGGAACTCGATCCACCAGTGGAAGGGACTGACGGCTTTCCGGATTTCGGCGGCTAGGGATTCCAGCTCGTCGTGGGCCTCTCTTGCCGCCTTTTCAGCTTCTTTTCGCTTCTCTTCGTCTTGTGTTTCGTCTTGACTGATGGCCTCGTTCCTCAACCATCTCTCCACGAGATCGAGCCTTCTTTTTCGCTCTCTCTCCCTGGCTGCATCCTTGGTTTCAGCAAAGAACGAGCCTACGCAAACGTCTGCGACAAGACGCACCCTGTCGATGGCTTGTTGCGAAAAGTCGAACAGGCGGCGTTTTTCGGCTTGGGCAGATGGGTCTTCCTGCGTTGCCAGCGCCAGGATTTGCTGACGCAGGTCAATGGCTTGCTCCAGGGCGTCTTTCAGGAGCACGCGGCAGGTTTCTACCTGACCGGGGGGATTCCAGTGGAAGGCCTCGATCTGCTTGAAATCTAGACCTACCAGGCTGTCGCCGTGGCGCAGGGCGTGGTCTACGAAGGTGAAGGGAAGCTTCTTGCTGAGGGTGACCAGCCACAGCGAGAGCTTGGCTAGCTCCACGGCAGCGGGGTTTTTGTCTACGCCGTACAGGCACTGTTGGGTGACCAATCGACGGGCGTGGAGGAAGGCGTCTCCGTGCTCTTCGATGATGGCTGTGATCACGCCCTCCCTGCGCCAGGCGGCCTCTATTTCGCGGGAGAGCTCGCGGCAGGCGGCTACCAAGAAGGCGCCGGAGCCCATGGCAGGGTCGCAGATCTTTAGCTGTAGAATCTGCTCGGCGGTGCGGTTTTCTCCGAGGCACGCTAGTAGCGGTTCCAGGGTCTTGCGCACCACCTTTTCGGTCAGGGACGGTGGGGTGTAGTGGCTGGCGGTCCGGCGGCGCTCGTCTCCGGGTTGCAACACCAGCCTTCCCAGCTCCGCGCGGTGTTGGGCCTTGTCGCCCTTGCGGCCGGGGGCTTGGGCTAGCAGCGCCTCCACCACGTCGCCCTCGTTTTGCGCCGCTTTTAGCTCTTTTTCTAGCTTGCTCGCTGCGGCGGACGATAGCCTACAGACGTCTTTGAAAAAGCGGGCTCGCTCGCCGCTGGGCATGGCTCGGATGGCGTGGCTCTCTACCCATACACCCAAATCGCCCACCCGCACCGCGGAGCTGCCCATGCGCTGGACGTGGTAGCCCATTAGCGACTCGTACACGCTGCCTATCTGCTCCACGTCGAGCGAACGGTAGCTCAGGCGCTGGCCTTCGAACACCACCAGACGGTGGAGCACGTGGTAGATGGTGCCGTCGTCGATGCTCGGTGGCTCTACCGCGGCGCGGGCGGCGGCGTTGCTTACTGCCGCTGTCCAGTTGGGTAGACCACCCTCCAAGAAAGGGTACGCGTTGGGATCGAATAGCCGACCCTTGCGCGGTGGCAGCACAAAGTCGCGGTGCTTTACACCGTAATACACACCGCGGAACAGACTGAGAAGCTGACCGTAGGCCCCAAAACGGTGGTGCATGCTCTCGGGATGCGCCCCCACGTCTTGACTGAGCCTCTCGTACAAACCAAACAAGCTGAGGTGCTCCGCGTAAAACCGGTGCTCCACGGGCAAGAGCCCCTGGTCTTCCGAGTAGAGCAAAAACACCAGCCGCAGAATGACGCTCAATACACCCTGGTAAAAGTGGTCGCCCTCTTCTTCCAAGGCAGGCCGCAGCCAATCGCTGGTGGTGGGCCCAATGTCTCGGACAGCAGCCGCCTCGATGCCCGCGACCAACATCTCCACCGCCTCGAACACCTGCTTGGCCAGCGCCGCCGTGACGTCTGCTTGACGCCGCCGACTCTCGCGCAGCAGACCCTCCAAGGTGAACTCTGGAGCCGCGCCGTAGGTGCGCCGCGCGTGCAGCAAGAGCTCCATCGCCGCCAAAATGGGCCGGCCGTCGGGCCGCGCCATGTGCTCCACGCGGAAGGTCAGGTGCGACGGCGGCTCGTCCACGGGGGCGTACACGAGCCGCAAGTGCCGTCCGTTGAACAGGAAACCAACGGCGATGCCCGTGTGCCGCAACAGACGAATCAGCTTGGACGTGGGAGGATAGCGCCAGGGCCCCGTCTCGGACTCCGAAGCGTCCAGGTCGATGTCGGGCGCTGTCTCCGTCAAATCCCAAACGAGCGCCCAGTATTGCTCCGCCGGCTTTTGCGGATGCGTGGGTGGAGGAGCGGACGTCGGCCCGGGCGACTCGGGAGCTTCATCGAACAAGGCCAGCGGGTCGGCCTCCGCAAAGGGCCCCCGCCCCAACGCAAAGCTGGGCCGAAGCTCTTGACCACCCTCGGCCGCGTAGAACGAAATCTCCGGAGCAAGCTCCGCGCGGGGTACGCACATGCCCGGCTCATCGTAGCCGAGAAACCCACGAAACAGGGCCTCCAAGCTGCGAATGCGGGGGGGCCGGGCCTCGGCATCGTCGGACGCAACGTCTAGGTGCTCTTCGAACCTGACCGAAAGCTCCGCCCGTATCTCAGGGGCGATCTGCGCGTCCGCCAGGGCCGGCACGCTGAACACCAGGCCCTCGACGGGCTGCGCTAACCCGAGCCACTTTTCGTGGAAGATGACGTCGCGATCTTTCATGTCACAGGGCGGCTTCGCAAAGGGGGCTCATTTTAACAGAAATGGCTCTTCCGAGGCGAACAGCCGTGTGGTCGAGCTCTCTTGCCAACGGCAAAGTAAAAAGCTGACCGGGGCGGGTGTTTCTGCTACAATGGGGACGTCGCATGAGCGCCGAACGAGCCGCCCAAGTCCTCGATGCCCTAAGAGCCCTCCCACGTGTCGAGCACCTGCGCATTGTTGAGCACGTCGTCCACGATCTCGCCGAAGAAGAGGCGGTCGTTGCTGAAAGCGCCAGAACGAGCTCGAATGAACCTGCAAAGCCATGAAGCTGAGAGTGTACGTCGAAACGACGATTATCAGCTACCTGACTGCCCTCCCGAGTCGTGATCTCGTCCGCGCCGGACAGCAGCAGATCACACGCGAGTGGTGGGCGAACCGCCTGGACTTCGAGATCTACGCCTCGCAGTTCGTTCTCGACGAAGCGGGCCGCGGCGACCCATCCGCGGCGGCGCGGCGGCTTGCGGTCCTTGGCGACGTGACTCTCCTCGACGCGACGGATGACGCCGCCGCGCTTGGGCGTGCGCTCGTCGTCGGGGGCGGCCTCCCGCGAACCGCCCGCATCGACGCCTTGCACGTCGCGGTGGCCACTGTGCATGGCATGGACTTCCTGCTCAGTTGGAACTGCAAGCACATCGCGAACGCGGTGACGCGTGCTAGAATCGAACAGATCTGCCGGGAAGCTGGTCACGAGCCTCCCACCATCTGCACGCCACTCGAGTTCGCCAAGGAGTAGCCGTCATGCCCACCGATCCTATCGTCGAAGAGATTCATGCTATTCGTGAGGCCATCGCGATGGAGTCAGACAACGACATGCAGCGCATCGTCGAGGCAGCAAGAGCTCGCCAAGCAGAGAGCGGGCGGAAGGTCGTCCGGCTACCGCCGAGGCCCGTGCAGTCCATTCCGAAGGCGTCCTGATTCCCTGACATCTCCCGTCCTCCGCTAAGTAGCCCCGACCCGCCCAGTCGAAAGGCACGCCTCGGGTCCGGAGCCTGTCGCAGCATGGAGGTCGAATCGACTGCCGACGGGGTTGGCTTCGAGACAGATGCTCGCATCACGTCATCGACTCTGGGTAGGCCACCACAAGGCCCACCGGCGACAGCCGAATCATCTTTACCTCATAGAGCGACTCAATGGCCACCGGCTCGGACACCGCCTCTGCTGCGGCGTCTTTCCGGCGCTGTTCGAGGTGTTTCAGGTCGTTTTCCACCTGCCGTTTTTGGTCCTTGTCCTGCAGTTTGAACAGCTCGCCTTGCCTCAGGTGTCTTTCTGCCTCGTCGATGGCCTGGCTCTGCCTTTCGAGCAGACGTCGAAGCTCGTCGGCCTCGCGTCGGGCTCGTAACAAAAGCCCCCGACGGGCCTCGAACGCAATCGTGTCGGCCTCCCCTTCCAGGTGAGGCCAAAGGGCCAAAAACAAGGCCTCCGCGTTGCCCTGAATTCGGGCGCTTATGATGTCGTTGGGTAGCTCGGCGCCAGAGGCAAGCAGCCGCTCGACGCGGGCAATCGCGCCAACCGCAGTAGCCCGGTCTTTGTAGGGAGCAATGCTCGCGGCGTCGCCCGACCAGGGAGCCGCCACGGGGATCAGTTGGTCGTGGAGACGCGCTGCTCCGCGCCCAAACAGCGTGAGTCGGGCGTAGGCGACCACCCGGGTAACGCTCTCGTCGGGAGCCACCACGGCGGTTACCCTGGAGAGGTCGTGAGCACCAAAGCCCTGGGCCAAAAAACGATCGAGGATTCGTCGCACCACCGGGTGGGCCAGGTGGAGCTGCTCGGCGTCTTCGTTGAGGCTTTGCAGAGGATGGAAGGTGACCGGTCGCAGCGGCTTCTGCCGCCAGTCCCAAAACGTCTCGGTCTTCGGGTCGCGCCGATCGCGGAGCACATCCAAGGTGACGTCCCACGAGCGGTCGAGCCGCGGCAACTGGTAGGTCGGCCTTTTGTCCGAGGTGAGCCCCGCGGCAACCAAAGGACCCGCCCCCGCGAGCTGAAGCCCCACCTGGACAACGCCACGCAGCGATTCGGGCTCGATTTCCAGGACCTTCCTCGAGCTCTCCAGCCGTTTTCCAGCCCGCTCCACCTCCGCACGAACAGCCTCCAGATCGGCGTCGCGAGCTCCCAGCTCGGTGTCCACGAGAGCTGTCCTGGCGTCGTTACCGACGCTATCGACCGCGCCGCGGGTGGCCGCAGAAATGCCGTTTTCCAGAGCCTTTTCGAGCTGCCCAAGCAGGACTGCGCCGAGCGAGCCCAGCTCATTTTTGACAACCTCCACCTTGCGCACGACCGTGTCGAGCACCTTGTCCTCCACGCGGTCAGGGTAGACGAAATAATGGCACCTTACTTCGGATTGACCTTGAAGGGTGCGGTCGATGCGGCCGTTGCGCTGCTCGAGCCGGGCCGGATTCCAAGGGATATCCAGGTGAAACAGGTCCGCGCAGTGGCCTTGAAGATTGACGCCCTCCCGCGCGGCGTCGGTGGCCACCAGAATGCGCACAGGGTGCTTGTGCGGCTCGCTATTGAAGGCCTTCTGCACGAGATCCCGCGCCTCTTCGTTCATGCCACCGTGGTAGGTCATGATTCGCTGCTCCCCCATGTCGGTATACACCGCGGCCGCCGTCAGAAGCTCGGTCACGTAGCGCTTGGTGTCCGCATATTCGGTAAAGAGAATCACGCGGCGGGGGGCCCATTGGGTGCTCGCGAGGGGCACCTCGCCGAGGCCCAGAGCTGGACACAGGTTTTGCCGCAGCCAGGCAAAGAGAGCGCGCATCTTGGCGTCCGGTGCGCGGCGGGACTGTTCCGCGAGGGCCCTCATCTCGGACAGAAGCTGTCGCGCCTCCTCTGTCGGAGACACCAGAAGCCGACTGGCACGATCCACCGCGAGCGCCTGCTCCGCGGCCGTTTCTTCGTCTGATTCGCCGTAGGTGTCGGGGTCGATGTCAAGGTCCGGCGCGGGTAAAAGCGGCAGCTCTTGTTGCTGGGGAGCAGCCACCGGACCGCCACGCCGAGCCAGGCCTTGGGCGTGGGCCGTCAAGGTGCGCGCGAACGCCTCGGGGCTCGACAACAAGCGTTGTTGCAGGTGGATGAAGGGAAGGCGGCCTTGCCCGGATTGCGGTGCGCACAACGCGGTATAGCGAGCCAATTTCTCGGCAAGGACCAGCTCGTGCGACGTGAAGTCGCCTAACGCGCTAAGCGTCGGCGGCGCCGTTTCGCCGGTCTCCGCGTCGTAGGCCGTGTATTCCGCCTGCCAGGCGCTGCCCTGATTGGCAATTGAGATTTGCACCAGCAGGCGGCGGGGAAATTTTTCGATGCCAAGGCGCCGCAGGTCACGTTTCAAGCGGCGAACCATGACAGGCTCGAGGTCGCGCTTTCCCTCCACCGGAACGGCGCGCGTGAACCTGACCGGATCGAGCAATTCGAGCAAGGCACTGAAGCTGTTGGAGTGGCCGTTGTGGGGCGTGGCGCTCAAGAACAGCCGATTATCGAAGCGGGGAGCAAGGTCGCGGATGGTGCGCGTAATATCTGTATCGGTGGCGTATTTGCTGGCCGACGCCGGAGCGGCCACATGCGCCTCGTCCAGAATCAAGAGGCCACGCGAAGCGCGTTGTCCCAAGTGTTGCAGCAGAGCGTCGCGGTGCTCGGGGCGCCGAAGGAGCGCGTGAGAAACGATGAAGCGATGGTGTGTGCTCCAAGGATTGCAACCAAAGCCGCGCTGTTCTCGCCTGCGCGCCATCAATTGCCGCGTCATTACCTCGAAGGTAAGGCCAAAACGGCGCTGCATTTCGCCCTGCCATTGAATGCAGACGGACGCAGGACACACCACAAGAACGAAGTGGGCTTGTTGCCTGAGGATAAGCTCTTGAAGAACCAGCCCTGCCTCGATGGTCTTGCCCAGGCCGACATCATCGGCGATAAACAGGTTGGCCCGAGGCAGCTCCAGAGCCTTCATGAGGGGCGTGAGCTGGTGAGCCATCAACTTGATACCAGCGCGGAAAGGCGCTTGAAACAGCGTCGCATCGGCGGACGAAACGGCGCTCCACTTGAGGGCGTGCAGGTAGGCTCCAAAGAAAGAGGGAGAGTCCAAGGCCGCCGGACGCCCAAGCCCGTGGGCTTCCGGTGTCATGATGCGAGCGCCAAGCTCCACGTCCCACAGCACGTCGATGGAGCGGCCGGGGTCGTCGTCGTCGAGGCAGACCAAGCGCACGAGCGGCGACTCGTCGCCATGCGCTCCCCCGTGCCCCGCGTGAACCTCTTCTACCAACCACTGCCGATGCCTGGCTCGGACAACCTGTCCGACCTGCGGCAACCCGTCGGCCCATTCCGAAGCGGGTGGCAAGGACGCGGCCCGACGATCGAGCCCCGCCGCCTCCAGCACCGCGGCCTGAAGAGCGAGCCGCGTCGAATGTCGCACATCGAGCCCAAACGCCCGGCAAACCGCACGAAGCTCGTCCCGACCGAGCTCCCGGAGAAGCAGAGGGAGATCATCATGAAGATGGCTTGACAGGCGTGCCGCAAGACGTTCTCGCAGCGTCTGCCCTGCGCGCACGTCACAGCCGAACGTTTGGCAAAGCTCCAGCAGCCGCGCGCTGGAAAGCGCCGCTATGGCGACGTCGAGCGGGCGAGCGGGGTGCGTTACGGATGGCAAAGCGGGCGACGTCACGAGGGTCCTTGGCTCGATGGGGGCGGGAGCGTATCAGATGAACGCGCTGGGGGTTGAATGATCGCGGCACGCTGCGCGGGTGCCGGGTGCCCGCGCGAAGTAGCCGTCTGGGCTCGATGGCAC
>CAYLJT010000431.1:0-7453 GCA_964383995.1 uncultured Polyangiaceae bacterium | reverse complement strand
GACTTCGCGGGATTTCGCATCGTTCGCCCACTCGAGCTCGGCGAGGCCGCGAGCGTCTGGGAGGCGGAGGATCCCGAGAGCGGCGAGCGCGTCGCGATCGAGACGCTCGCGGGAGACGCGTCCCGCGACGAGTTCGTGACCGAGTGGTTCGCCGAGGCGTGGGACCTGGTCAGCGAGCTCGACTGCGACGGGGTCGTCCAGGTCGTGGAGACCGGCGAGCAGGACGGCGTTCCGTTCGCGGTCCGCATTCCCGCCGGGGAGACGACGCTGGCGGAGCGCCTCGAGCGCGGAGGCCCGCTCTCCTCCGGCGCCGCGTTGCAGGTCCTCGGTGAGATCGGTGAGGCCCTCGAGCGCGCGCACGCCGCCGGGGTCGTCCATGGGGGGATGGTCGCCCATGCGCCGCGGTCGCGCAAGCGGAATGGCCGAAATCGCCTAAAGTGTCAGTGGCTCGAACAGTTGTTCAACTGCGTCGAACAGGCGCTAATTACGCAGTTGGTGCAGGCGTCGTCGGCCAAGTTGCCTTGGCAGGCGGAGGCCGCGCAGGCGTTGCCGCAGGGGCCGTTGTTGCAGGCGCAGGCGAACAGCGCGTCGAAAGGTCCTTGGGAGTCGGCGCACAGGTTGTTGGGGTCGCCCATGGCCTGGAGCACGAGTTCGTTGCAGGTGGTGCAGGGGGCGGGTGCGGCGCAGGTGCCTTGTTGGCAGATGTTGGAGCAGCAGTCACTGGCATTGACGCACGAGGCGCCGTCGACGGCGCACGAGCCGCATTGGTTTTGGTAGCAACTGAGGCCCACACAGCAACCCTGCGCGCAGCTCTCGCCGGCGGCGCCGCAGGCGGTGCACACTTGATTGGCGCAGGTGCCGCTGCAACAGTCGCTGAAGGCTTGGCAAGGTTGGCCGCCAGGCTGACAACCGCCGCCGGTGCTGCTGGTCGTGCCCGTGGTGTTGGTGCTGCTGCCTGTCCCGGTGGTGCTGCTGCCCGAGCCGCCCGCGCCGCTGGTGGCGCCCGTCGTGGCGCCGTTCGACGAGCTGGAATCGTCGTCGCCCCCGTCGCCGCCAAGCTTCGGGGCGCCCGAGGAGGAGCTGCACGCCGATGTTTGCAGCGCGGCGATCGAAATTACGGCCAACGAAAGCAAGAACCTTAGTTTCATGGTGCCTCAACGAGCCATTGGGACCGCTCGCGAGTAGCACAAAAGTCGGCGACGCGATAGCCTCGCGCTGGCTATTTGCACAAAAATAGCTGCATTTCTTCGAAGCCGCCGCCGTAGAGCTCGTAGGTGACGAAGCTCCCCGCGTTGAAGAAGCCCGCGGTGGGACCGTTGTCGAAGCCCTCCCAGCAGGTGGTGAGGGTGCTGTACGGAATCAGGTATTTCTTACCATCCGGGCAGACGATCTGCTCTTGAAAATCGCTGGAGCTCCCCACGAGGCTCGTCGAAAAATCGCCTTCGGCGAGGTGCACCGTGAAGTCCTTGTCGGTCTCGTCGATGGACACGCAGGCCGCGCCCCCGCTGTCCTTGACCGAAAAGGTCCAGACATAGTCGGCAAAAGGCAGCATTTCGGGCGAATCGGGGTCGGGCACAGGCTCGGCGAACTCGACGGTCGTCCCGTCGTCGTAGGCGCAGCTCAGGCGGTCGGCGGCGAACAAACCGACGTTGTTGGGAATGCTGGGGTCGTCGGTGATCACCCCTGGGGGCGCGCAGGCGGTGGCCTTGGCCACGGTGGTTGCCCAGCAGTTGTCGGGCATGGTGAACCAGGAGCAATCGATGACCTCACCGTCCAACATGCCGGAGCCGGTGGAGGTTCCCGAGCTGGCCGACGTGCTATCGCTGCCGCCGTCGCCGTCCCCCGAGCCGCCGCTGCTACTGCTGGAGCAGGCCAAAGAGAACACACCGAGAAAGAGAAGCGGGAGGGCGTTGGCAAGGCGCATGGGAGGGGACAGCATAGGGCTTTTGGGGGGGCGAAAAAGAAAATTCGACGCGCTGCTCTTCTGTTTGACGGAACGCATTGGCTGAAGCCTAGTGATCCATTTGGAGATGCGCGCGGAAGACGCGCTCGTCTTCAAGCGGCACCCAGCCGACGAACACCCCATCGAGGAGAGGTACCCCATGCAAAGACGCTTTGTCGCAGCGCTGCTTACGACGTTCATCACCGGCTCGCTGTTCGCCGTGAGCGACACCGCCGTGGCCCAGTCCAACTCTTGGAACCTGTCCCGCGACATCATGACGAACATGGCGCAGAACCCGACGATGGCGATCCCGCCTTCCACGGCTCATTGGACCTTCATGGAGAACATCGGCAACCCGAATCCGCTTTTGCCCTCGGCGTACACGCAGCTCCCCAACTTCGTGCCGAACTGCGGAGGCAGCACGGCGACCCCGCCCACCGAGCTCTGTTGGCAGGCGCTGGGAGGCTTCCCGGAGGTCGTCGCGTCTCCTACCGACACGGTGAATTTCAATAACGGCACCAGCAACCTCGATCTGATTCAGGGGATGCTGCTGATTCACCCCTCGCCCACGAGCCAAGCCGTGGTGAGGTGGAGGAGCCCGATTCCGCTGTCGGGTGGGACGGCCACCGTGACCATCCTAGGTCGCATCACCGACCTGGATCCGGCCTGTGGCGACGGCATTCAATGGCAGATCAAGAAGTCGTCGCCAAGCTCTCCGCCATTGACCGCGATTGGGCCGTTCTGGTCCGGCATACCGAATGGCGGTGGGGGCACCACGTTCGCGTATCAAAACGTCGTGGTCGAGCTGGGTACGGAGATATTCTTCGTGGTCGATTCGAAGACCCCCAACGCCGGACCGCCGGTCGCCGGGGCTCAGCCCTCTGACCACAACTGCGATTCGACGAGCCTCGACGTCCTGATCGCACAGCGCCCGTAGTCGCGGGTCCTAGGGCGGCAATTCGCGCCACGTGGCGACCGCTCAATTGCTACGATTCACTTCGAGCTGCCCCACGAACGGGCGGGAGCCAGAGGCCTTCTCGCTTGCGAAGAACATCAAATGGTAGGTGCCCTCGCGCGGTAGAGGGCACAGGATCTCGGTCGTCGCGCTGCCCGTGACGCGGCAGCGATTGCGCTCTTCTTTGCCCTTTTCGCTGAAGGTAGCGGTGATCGATTGACCCTTGGGATTGCCCAGGATGACCTTCGCGTCGCGGGGCACGGTGACCTGCGAGCGGTTGGGATCTACCAGGGAAAGGCCCCTGGCGAAGAAGCTCGGCCTCAGGTTCGGTTGGCGCATGAAGTCTCCGCGCGAGATGGGCGTTTGACGGAGCTGCCAGCGAGGGTCGTTGGGAAAGTGGTTGCTGCCGAAGACGTCGGCGGGGGTCAGAAAGTAGTCGCTGGAATAGTCTCGGACAAACTCGGGACCCTCCAGGTAGCCGGAGTCCCAGGTGACGTCGACGAGGTAGTAGGCACCCTCGATCTTGATGGCGTTCCAGGCGTGGCTCTGACCGCTCACGTCGCCGCCACTGTCCCGCGATTGGCCGACGATGTACTCGACGTCCATGCCCACGGCCTTGCCCATCGATTCGAATAGCTTGGCGTAGCCCGCACAAACGCCCTTTTGACTCTGGAACACGACGTCGGGCTTCATGGAGGGATAGCGACCCGCAAGGTAGCTCTCGGCGTCGTAGGCAACCCGGTTGGCGACGTAGTCGTGAATGGCCTTGACGCGCAAGACGGGGTCGGGCTCGTGGGCGACGATCCAACGGGCGACGTCGACGTAGTTGGTTTCGGCCTCGGGCGGAATCGAGGTGGCCAAGGGATGGAGCTTTTGCTCGAAGGGCCAGGCCTTGAGAGCGACGCTCGGTTGGCCGCTTGGGGTTGGCGTGGGGACAGGTGGCAACGAGGTCGCTGTGGGGAGTGGGCTCGGCGCTACCTTGCTGGGATCCGTGGACGCGACCGCGGTTGCCGCTGGGGGAGGGACTTCGGTGGCCGTCGCGGTGGGAAGGGTAGGTGTCGGGATCGTCGTCGGCGCGACGGACGCCGTGGGCTCTGGGGTTGGCTCCTTGTCCTCGAAGGGGTTGTCGTGGGTGGCCACGTAGAGCCACTCCAGGCGGTCGGCGGCCCAGAAAAGATAGCTGCGCGCGGGGACACCCCAACTGTCGGCCGCCCGTTCGAGGAACCAGTCACCCCGGGTGGACAGGGCTGTAAATGCGGTGGACGGGTAATACGAAAGGAGCACGCCCAGAAAGACCAGGTTGACCGCCAGGGTGCGCAAGAGGAGCCGGTCGCCCAAGGTCAGAATGTGCTTGACGGCCTTCTTTCTTTGGCGGTAGGCGCTGACACCTTCCCACGCCAGGGGAAGCGCTGGAAACGCCGCCAATCCGGCCACGATGGCCAGCCACAGGGGCCCATTCGAATAGGCGGCGAGGGACGACGCGAGCCAGACGCCGAGCAGAGGTAGGGCGATTACGAAGGCCGCAAAAAGGGCCTTGAACAGCCAGCTCAAGAGCGTCCCCACGCGCCCCATCAGCGGTTGACCTCGGGGCGCGACGCATGGCGCTCAACGCCCCTGTTGGGTGCGGAGGATGGCAGGTGGGAAGGACGCTGGCCCATGGAGCCCGCGGATGATAGCGCGGAACGGCGCGTCGACGATCGGATTCATTCACCCGAGCAAATCAAGAACCTGGACGCGTCCGCGTCGGTCTGCTTTCCCCTGCCGACGAAGCGCAAGGCGCGCTTTTCGCCTTGGTTGCAGGGCTCGACGAGGCTTGGATTACCCAGGGCCGGCATCGCCTCGGCGTCGATGTAACACCAGCCGTCGACGGTCGTTCCATCGTCGAGGGTCAGGGGCTCGGAGGGGTCCTGCTGACAGGCGTTGAGTCCTTCCCCGGCCAGCTGGGTCACCTCGCAATAGCAGTTCCAGTCGGCGTCCGCGGCGCTCGGCTCGTATTGGAGGGCTGGCAATACGACCTCGTGCGCCTCGCTGAGGGGCTGTCGTGCGGGGTGGTCGCAAGAGCAGGCGGGGGTGCTTCGCGCCTCGAGCACGAAGCAAGGTACCTGACCCTTCTGGTCGCCCTCTTGAATGGGCGCAAGCTTTCGTGGAAAGCAGATATTCTCACTTACGTGCGGCACCAGGCGGTCGAGGATGGTGCCCATGGCCTGGCGATAGCCGTAGTCGAGGGCGCCCGGATCCTTCATCTGCGCCGGGCAGATGGAGCCGACCACACCCTGCGAGCCCAGGCCCTTCAAGACGGCGAGCTCGCGCAGACCGGGGTAAGCTTTGGCCCGCACCTGGAGCGTGCGGTTCGGTGTTCCGTCGGGGCCGATATCGTTGGGGTTGTCCTCGCATAGGGGATCGTCGTTGTTGGGATCAAAGCAATCGCAGGAGGTCGCGCCGGCGCTGCAATCGCGGGCGATGGGAAGGTCGAAGATGCAGGCGTATTGCAGATCGTCCCAGGTAATCCGCTCGTGTCCGTTGATTTCGTTGCTGCCCGCGGGGGCGCCGGGGGGCGCGATGGGCGTTCCGGTGATGGGGTTGGTTCCGCTGCGCGGCGTGACCGACTCGACCATGTGGGGATCCGAAGGGGGGATGAAGCTCGCTGGATCGCCGAGGATGACGTCCCAGGTGGTCAGGCCGTTTGCGTCGGGCAGAGCGAGCTGCTCGGCGGTCTTGAAGCCCTTCGTCAGGTCGTTTGGATCGTTCGCGATGTCTTGCCACGGCACGCCCACGATTCCTGAGAGAAAGACCAGGCTCGCACCGCGAACGTTGGTGAGATCGTCGGTGGGGTCGAGGTCGCTGAAGATGGGGTTCGGCACGAGCTGCCCGTTCCGATCGACCACGGTGTCCTGCGTGAAGGCCTCGACGTAGCGGTCCACGTCGTACAGGAAATCGATGCCGAAGCGCCGCTTTTGGTCGAAACAGCGCAGGCCCGCTGTGTCCGAGGCCTCGTCGTGCATGCCGCAGGTGGGGTCCTCGGGACAGGCGTCACCGTTGTCGTCGACGCCCGCCGGTTGTCCGCACGAGCGGCAGCACGCGGAGAGGGGATCGGTTTGGCAGATGGCCCGGGCCTTGGGCAGATGGTAGGTGCCCCCGCCGGCTGGATCGCTGATCTGGGCGGCGAGGTAGAATTGCCCCGTCTCCCGGATGGAACAGTCGTTTTCGTCGGTCAGCATGATGATCGTGAGCAGCGAGTCCGGGCGCAGGAAGCCCTTGCGCTGCTCCAACAGCACGGCGTCCACACCGTCGGTCACGATCCTTTGCGCAGCGTCGAGCGAGATGGTCTCGTAGGGGGCGGGGTCGACCAGGAAGCGGTACACGGATTCGAGCTGGCTTTCGTAGCCGCAGCCGATCTGACCCGCGCCGACCACGATGTCGCGTAGATCGGTCAGCAGAGCGTCCTTGTCGGACTGCCCGGGTGGGTCGAGCGTTTGTTCGGGATCCCAAGCCAGAAACTTCTTGTCCTGGTAGGTCGGCACCTCCGTCGCGCCGGCCGCGTCGGTCCGCGCGATCAGGTGCCCCCGGTCGTTGTTCGTGCTCGTCTCGGGCTTGCCGAAAATGACGGGGCACGCGTCCGCGCCGTGGCCCCCGAGGCTCGACGTGGTCAGGCCGATGTGGATGTCGAAGACGGGCGGAAAGGCGCGTTCGGTGCCCTCGGGGCAAGGGTCGCTGGGGGAGGCGGGCTGGACGTTGGAAGGTTGATTGTCTGAGTCAACGCAGCGCGGGTTGACCAGCCCTTCGACGAGATCGGGCACGGCTTCCGCCAGGATCTGCTGCTTGTCCGCCATGGATCGGGAATTGTCGATGGCGAGCAGGATATCGATGCTATCGACGGCTCCCCGGTGGCCGAGGGGCTGGATGCCGGGCACGTTGTCACGCGCGGACAGGGGTTGGACGGAGGAGGTGTCACAGCCCGCAGTGGCTATCCAGAGTGAAAGGAATGCGCTGGGTAGGACGGTTGAGCGTGCTCGCTTCATGGTGCGGCCTCTAGCTGGTTTCCAGGAGGGATGTGCACCACGCTAGAGCAACCGAAGTGCCAGCCGAGGAGTCCGACGGAATGGGCAGATTCGTGGGCTACCCAGCCAATCGAGTTGGCGTTTTGGGCCGGGAGCTGCCAATCAGCGAGCGGGGGGCCTTGACGCGCTCGTCGAGCCGCAGCAAGGATGCCCGCCATGCTTGAAAATGGCCGCCCGAGCTCCGAAAGTCTTCCGCTTGGCAAGCTCGCGCTCTTCCTCGGAGGGCTTGGCGTCTGTGCGACGGTTCTGGTGTCGGCCTGCGCGACGGGGGCCAGCGGGGGCGGCAGCGGCGACGAGAGCTGCAACGAAGACGACGTCTGCGACGACGACGAGGACTGCGATTGCGCGGACTGCGCGGACACCAACGTGTGCGACGGCAATGCGTCCACCACGGCGACCACGGGGGCGACCAGCACGGCCGCGACGGCGACGAGCAGCAGCACGGGCGGCGGCGGGGTGGTGTGCGCCGACGTCTCCGACACAACGGTGTGTACCGGC
>CAYLJT010000430.1:0-7456 GCA_964383995.1 uncultured Polyangiaceae bacterium | reverse complement strand
CGATTAGGCTGCGGAGCGACGTTTCCCAAGCCATTCGTCCGGGTCGGGCGGGACAGCAAACGAATCCGATGGCATGAAATTCGGGGACCTCCCCGTGGCCAAGCGGCGCGGGCCATCGTGGACTCCGCCCTCCCTTGCCGCTCGTCAGTTCGCCTCGGAGCGCCCCACCCGGAGGAGCGTCGTCAGCTCGGGCAACGCCTCGCGAAGGATCTCGAGCCCGTAGAGTTCGCGAAAGCCGGTGATGGCGAAGTGAGCCGCCTCGTCGAGGGGCCGAGTGAGCTCGGACGCGTCGCCCGCCGCTGCGGCTTTCCAGGCATCCAGTGAGCGGACTGGCCTGCACGTCGTCGACTGGATCCAGTACAATCTGCCTCTTATACGAGGCCTTTCCCCAAGCTAACATGCCGAAATGATCCCTCGCCACCATATGGAAGCGCTCGTGGAAGCGCACAAGCAGCTCGAAGACCCGATGACCTGCGCACTGTGGATCAGGACGGCATCGCCCGAGGCATGGTTGGTGGAATGCATCCCCAGCATGGCGGACGACGAGCGCGCCGAGCAGCCCACGTTTTTCAGTCCTGGTGTCGGATTTCGATTTCCGCTGGCTCTTGTCGTTGGCAACTGGAACAGCCTGGAGGCTGCGGTTCGGTGCGATCCGCAGCTTGCTCACGATATCTCGGAGGGGATTGTGCTGTTCTCCGATGGCTCCGCGGCCGAGCGCTTGCTGCAGGTTGCCCGGGAAGTCGACAGAGCTGCATAGTCCGTGTTCGACAAGAACCTGGTAAAAGCGCGGCTGAGACAGGCCGCGGCTGACGTCGATGCGGCGGCACAAGGAATCCGACTGGGATGCCTACCAGGGGAACTACGAGGGAGCTCTTGCCGCCGTGAGGCGGTTTCTCAGGGAGATTGAAAATCGCGTCAAGGCGGAGCGCGGCGGCAAGTAGGCGCTTGCTATGCGACGAGCCGCGCCCTGGGCGTGCGACGAGCTTGAGGGGGAGCGCCTTCGTGGATCCGTCCGCGACAACCCCCGTCCGCGACGCGGACTTCCCGTGAAAGCCCAGGATTTCGGCCTCTAGCGGCGCTCGTTGCTTCGGGCATCTTCTCTTGCTTCGGGCATCAACGCGAAAGCTCGTGTTGCCGCCCGCGAAGCCCGTTTGTGGCGCATTTTTTGGTCCCCGACGTGCGCCGACACCAAAATGAAGGGCTCGATCGTCCCGGCGAGGGCTGCATTCCGGCGATTTGTTGTCATATCGCTCGCTCGTTTGTCTCAAAAATTGAAAATCTCGTCGGTTCGGAAGCTCGCGGTCGTGCCGGAAGCTTCGTTTTTTTTCGGAGGCTTCGTTTTTCGAAACGAAGGCTCGCGAACGCGATGGGTCGCTCCGGTCTTGCGCGGTTGCACCGTCTTGAATCGACCGCCCCTCCACGGTAGCTTCTACCCATGTCGAACACAGGCGTCCAGCTCTCCGCGTTGGAAGATCCGACGGTTTACCCCGTAGAGGACGACGTGGGCGAAGGATCCCTGCAGCGCTTCATTTCGGAAGAGCTCCGTCGCCTCATCGAGGCGTGGCTCGCGTCGCGCGAAACGCATATGTTTGTGGGCGCGCATCAGGTCTTCTATTGGAAGCAATTCGACCCGTCCGAGTCAGTAACGCCTGATGTCTACCTGCTCCCGAAGACATCGGTGGGGACGCAGGTGGGGGCTTGGAAGGTGTGGGAGACAGGTCATGTTCCCTCGTTCGCTTTCTTCCTCGCGGGCGTAGACGTCCACAAAGACTATCTTCGTTCCCCGGCCAAATACGCCCGTCTCGGTGTGGAAGAGCTCATCGTGTTCGACCCAGACTACGCGGACGACGTCGACCGCGTACGCTTCCAAGTGTTTCGCCGGAGCAAGAAGGGCCTGCTGCGGGTCGAGGCGACCAACGCCGATCGCGTCCGGTCGAAGGTCCTCGGATGCTTCCTCCGGGCCGTGGGTCAGGGCGGTGAAGTACGCGTACGCGTGGCAACCGGAAAGGACGGCGACACGCTCCTTCCCACCGAAAAAGAGGCGCTCGCCAGCGCCGAAGCCGAGCGCGAGCGTGCCGAAGCCGAGCGCGAGCGGGCCGAAGCCGAGCGCGAGCGTGCCGAAAACGCGGCCAAGGGCGCTATGGACCAGCTTGCCATCGAGCGACTCCGAAGGCTGGCGCTCGAAGCGAAGCTCGCCCAGCTCGAGGGTCCCGCTCCGAAAAGGCCTACCCGTCGTCGCTGAGTCGGCTTTTGCCCACGTCCGTCGCAAACGACGAACACGTCTGACCTCTTGTGTCTCGGACAAGGGCGCCGTCGTCGCGGGCTACGAAAGATCCGCTCAGCCCCCGATTGCCCACGTCGTCCAGCCCGACCTTGCCGTCACCCCTTCCGCCAGCTCATACTCCTGTTCCGCTGTGCAAGCGACGGTCGCCCGGGCGACCGTGGCGTTTCCGTAAAGCTGGCGCAGGCGCTTGATGCCGCGCAGCTCGCGGGCCGAGGGGTGGCTTCCTCGCTTGCACTCGATGGGTAACAGCTTTTGATTCAGCTCGACCAGGAGGTCGACCTCGGCGCCCACTTGCCTTGGGCCAACCAGCACGACGGCGGGAAAAGTTGCTGCGCTGCTTGTGGAGCGCGGCTGAGATTTCCCTTTGAATCCAAATGCTTGGCAATTTGAAGCTGAAAAAGCGAAATTGTCCAGCCCGGGGTAGCGGGATTGGACGGGCAGCGGCTCACGGGCGAAACGACGAGCCCGCCCGCAGTGCACCGTCCGCGAGAAGGATCCCTCTGCTTCTTCGCCAAACTCCCCCCGACGTCGACCGCTCCCACCGCAGCTTCCACGTCGCCGCGGCGCTTTGTTCGCCGACCGCGCTCGCTCTCGTGTAGCCTACCCACCGTATTCCCATGCCGGTCCTCTACGCCCACCGCGGCGCCTCCGCCGACCTTCCCGAAAACACCATCCCCGCCTTCCTGCGCGCGCTCGAGGTCGGAGCCACGGCCATCGAGACCGACGTTCATCGCTCGCGCGACGGTCACATCGTCATCTCCCACGACCCTACCGGGGCAGGTTGCGCCTCCGTGCACAAGGCCCTATGCGATACCACACTGGCCGAGCTTCGCACCTGGGACGTCGGGCGCGGCCCCGCGGTTCAACGTCGGTGCGCGGCTGCCGACGAGCGGTTTACCATGCCTACCCTGGAAGAGGCGCTGCTGGCCCTGCCCGACGTGCCGTTCAACGTCGACATCAAACAACACGACGAAGCCACCGCCCGCGCCGTGGTCGCCACTGTCCGAGACGCCAAGGCCACTTCGCGCGTATTGCTCACGAGCTTCGACGCAGGGACCGTGCTGCGCGTGCGAAAGCTTGGCTACGAGGGGGCGACCGGTCTCGGACAACGGGAGATTCTTCGGCTGCTCGGTCTACCCACGGCGCTGCTGCGCAGGCTTCCCCTTGCCGGCGCTGCCGCCCAAGTTCCGGTGCGCGTGGGTCCCTTGCGGCTCGACCGGCGGGCGTTCATTCAAAAGGCCCATGGCTTGGGCATCCAGGTTCACTACTGGACCATCAACGATGCGCACGAAGCAAAAAGGCTGCTCGACCTCGGGGCGGATGCCATCATGAGCGACGATCCCGCCGCGATTGCCCCGGTCTTCAAAGAAGCGTCCCGTCCCGTGCGTCGCCCTTGACGACAGCTCGCGGTTTCCGCCACGCTGCCTTGCCATGAAGCCCGAAGCCGTCGTCGCCTGGAAAGAAGCACAGCGCCGTTACAAGCTGTCCAACGTGCATGTGCAGATGGCCATCGAGCTGTCGATTCCGGTGCGCAAGCTGGGGGGGCTGGCCAATCACAAGCAAGAGCCCTGGAAGCTGCCGCTGCCGCTGTTCATCGAAGAGCTGTATGTCAAGCGCTTCGGGCGAGAGCGGCCAGAAAACCTGCTGTCCATCGAGCAGCGGCTGGCGCAAAAGCAGGCCAAACGCGTGGAGCGCAAGGCGGCCCGCGCGGGCCGCGCGGCAGAGGTCCTCGCAGAGCAGGCGGCCGGTGCCTTCCATCTGCGCGACCTTACCAAGCAAGACGCGGGGGCTGCCGCGGCGATGCTGGTCGACCTCTTGCCCGAGGGCTGGCCCACGCTCTCCAAAGCGGGGCAAGAGCTGAAAGAGGCGCTGAGCGGCAGGCGCATCCGGCGGGTCGCCGTGTGCGGGCGCGAGGTCATCGGTTGGGTAGGTGGTGTGGAGATGTACCCGAAACACGTCGTCGAACTGCATCCCCTGGTGGTCCGCCGCGACTGGCATGGAAGGGGGGTAGGTCGGGCGTTGGTCGCCGACTTCGAGGAGCGGGCGAAAGAACGCGGTTTCACGACTATTTTGCTCGGTACGGATGACGAGCGCGGTCAGACGAGCCTCGCGGGGCGAGACCTTTTTCCAGATCCTCTCGCGCAGCTTGCTGCCATCGAAGACAGGGCAGGGCACCCCTTCGCGTTCTATCGCAAGCTGGGCTTCGCGCTGGTCGGTGTGGTGCCCGACGCCAACGGCGCAGGCAAACCCGACATCTGGATGGCCAAGCGGATTTTGCCGTAGGCGAGCGTTGCCTTCTCGCGCAGCCCGCGTCAGAAACCAAGAGCGTTGAGCATCGGGCTTGTCATGCTCCGGCGGATCGGCGATGAGCACTTCGGGAGAGTCGTTATGGCTAAGAAAGGTAGCGCGAAGGCGCAGCGGGCCAAAAAGAAGAACGAAAAGGCGAACAGGCGCAAGAAGGCTGTCGCGCAGAAGAAGAGCCTCAGGCTAGCTCGCGGCGCGGCGTTGGAAGCAAGCTCCCTAAAACGTTACAGTCGCGGGTACGACGACTCTCGGGGGCCGCTCGGGCTCGGGGACATCGCACGGTTGGGCCTTGATGCGCTCACGAAGGCTCCCACGCACCCCTTTGCTGTAGCGTATCACATCGGAATCAGCGACGGCGCGCCGCGGGCGGTCCCGCCTTGGACCCCGCAGCGCGTCGCGCTGCTCGACGAAACCACGCTCTTGGAGAAGCTCCACCAGATCGGCGTTGCCGTCGATCGGGAAGCGTTCGCGCGGACGACGGGCGACTACCTCTCTGCGTGGAAGCTTGCCACCGACCTCTGGCTGCCGCTCCTTGCCGAGGGGTCTTCCGCGGCAGACCGCGATTTCGTGCGGCTTGCGGCGGTCGAGCTGTGGAAGCGCGTCAGGCCGGAGCTGCCGCCCGCTGAGCAGCTTTGGGAGCTCGGCGATGCCGTGGGCGCTGCGTGCGAGGCAGACAGCGCCGCGGCGGTCGAGGCTGGACGCACGATTTGGGAGCACCTAAAGCGGCGTTTTGGCGAAGGCATCGCCGAGGCAGACGTGGCCGCAGCCTTTCTCGACCATGAGCCGTGGGCCTGGCTCGACGACATGGCCTTCGCCGCCAAGCTCGTCGCCGGAAGCGATATTTCCGCCGGTGAAGTGGCCGCCAAAGCAGTCCGGACGGTGCTCGACGCGCTCCCTCAGATTGACCTGGAAACGCGGGCGGACGTGGTGCGAAACCTCGCCGAGGCCTACCAGCTCACGGGCCATGAAGGTGAGGCTCTTGGCGTCGTGGAGGCTCTCGTTGCGCGCTGGCCGGACGAAGTGGTGTGCTACTCGACGCTGTCCGAGTACCACGAAAGTAACGGCAATCTTCGACAGGCGCTCGCTGCATTGGAACAGGTAGAAGCGCGTGCTCTGCCCAACGGCGACTTCTACGAGGTCGAGCTTCGTATCTCCGAGCTTCGAGAGCAACTAGAGGACGAAGCAGATTGATTTCGGTGGGCGTTCGGCCAATTGCCGTTCGCTCAGCGCCGCGATTTTTTCGCCAAAAAACCCAAGTTGGCGTCCGCGATGAGGAACCCAGCGCTGAGTGCGAGCGCGTGAAGGTCTTGCTGTCGGACGACGAGGCCTGGGCGCGAGAATCTACCAAGAGGCGCATGGCTCTGGACGGGCCGCCAAGAGCGCCAAAAGACGATCTGGTGGTCGAGCGAGCGGCCCGACTGGCGCTCGAAGTCAAGCTGGCCGGCCTTCAAAGCTCGGCTCCCAAGAGGCGGGGTTGCAACAGCCATTTCTTTTGACGCCTGACAGGGGAGCGCCTACGTTCCCGCCCATGAAAACATCCACCGCCGTGTTCGCCGCTGCCCTCGCCGCCATCTCCCTGTTTGGTTGCTCCAAGTCGGAAGAAGAAGCCAAGCCCGAAGCGACCGCCACCGAGGCCGCGGCCAAGGGCGGCACCCAGGCCGGCGCCGTCGGCGCCAAGGGCAACACGCCAAGCACGGTGGTGTCCGCGGGCGGTGTCAAGACGGGCAACGCCGAGATCACGAAAGACGGCGTCAAGGCGGGCGACGCCGAGGTCGACAAGAACGGTGCCAAGGCGGGCGACGCCCAGGTCGACAAGAACGGCGCGAAAGCAGGTGGGGTCGAGGTCAACAAAGACGGCACGATGAAGGTGCCCGGCCTCGGCGAGGTCAAGACGCACTGACCTTCGTGTACGGCAAGGTCGGCCGCAGACGGCGCGTCCGCCTCCCGTACACCAACATGGGCTACGAGGGTCGGCTACACCCGCCGGTACATCACGTCCGACCGCACAGCATACTTCGTCCCGCGCGTCACTTCGGCGCCTTCGTGCAGGATGGCGTGCTGAAACAAGAGGCCCATGCCGGTCTGCGGCTTGATCGACTGGCCGAGCTCCAACATGTTGGTCTCGCCGCCCTCGAAGTCTTCGTTCAGGTAAACCATGAACGTCAGCAAGCTGCGTTCGTGCTCGTCTCGGACAAACGCGCCATCGTAGTGCGGCGCAAAGCGCTGACCCGGCGTGTAGCGATAGCAGCGCAGCCGCTCGTTGGTGCCGACCACCTTCATGTGCAGCAAGGTCTCGGGCACATGGGGTAAGACCCGCGTGTACAGCTCACGGGCCAGCTCGGGGTCGTCGAACATCACCCGCGTGTTGTTGCGGATGTCCTGACGCATCACCGGCCCCGCGGCGGTGGTGATAGGCGCGTCGGCGAAGCCCATGGCCTCGATGCGGTCGATGAAGGCCTGGCATTCCTTCGGGGTCAAGAGGGGTGGGGTGGTCCACACCAGCGGATGGCTGAGGTCGAGGTAGGCGGCGAGCATGCCTGTCGATAGCACAGCCGAAGGCGTCAGGCCGCATTGGCGATGCGCGCGAGGCGCACGGCGTACGTCGTCCACAGGCTGGAGAACGCCGCGAAGATGCCGAGGAACAACCAAGCTCCCCAGGGCGCGCCCTCGGCCAAACTGGCTACAAAGCCCACGATGGCCGAGCCGGACCACAACACCTTGAGGCGCAACATGGTGCGAAATGAGCCGAGGTCGGCGTTGCGGCCAAACCACGATTCGCCCCCGATGCCGACGAGGGCCGCGCCCACCAGCCGGCAGGTGACCGGGTCGACGATGGTCCAGCCAAACAGGGTCAGAAAGGCCTCGGGC
>CAYLJT010000429.1:0-7495 GCA_964383995.1 uncultured Polyangiaceae bacterium | reverse complement strand
ACCGCCGGGCAGCTCGGCGTAATCGACGATCGTCCCGACCCCCGCGACCTCGGCGATTTCGGGGTGTCCGTGCTCGTCGATCGGCGTCGTGCTCGTGATCAGGACCACCGAGAGGGTGCGGTGCGTGTCGAGGATGTCGCGCACCATGCGGCGGTAGCGGGGCTCGAACACGTGCAGCGGCAGCAACGCGTCGGGGAAGAGCACCGTCTGCGGCAGCGGAAAGAGGGGGAGCGCGCCGAGCGCCGGAGCGATGTCGTCGAGGCCTCGGGACACAGGCTTACCCTATCATCCAAACATCTCGATGGCCGACCCGGTCAGGGCCGCGGGCGCGTCGAGGGCCGCGTAGACGACCGTGTTTGCCACGTCGTCCGCGCTCATTTGCGGGGAAAACCCGCTGCCTTTCAGCATGTCGGTGTCGACCGAGCCGGGCAGCACCGCGAGGGCTTGCAGGCCCGTGCCTCGCAGCTCTTCGGCCACGCTCTTCATGAGCCCGACCACGCCCCACTTGGAGGCGCTGTACGACGCCGCGCCGGGACTGCCGAGGGTGGCGGAGATACTTGAGATGTAAACGATGCGCCCCTTCGCGCGGGCGATCATGCCTGGCAGAAAAGCGCGCGTGACGAGGAAGGAGCCGCGCAGGTTGACCGCCAGAACGTGGTCCCACGCCGCGACCGAGGCCTGTGCCACAGGCTCGTTGCGGTGCACGACGCCGGCGTTGTTGACGACCACGCGGGGTACGCCCATGTCCGAGACAACGGCGGCCGCCGCCGCGGCCACCTCGGCCTCGGAAGCCACATCGCAGGCGTAGGCGCGGGCGACGACGCCGAGCGCGCAGAGCTCGTCGGCGAGCGCTTCGAGGCCTGGAGACGCACGGCCGAGCAGCGCCAGCGCGAGACCCCGGCGGCCCAACGCGAAGGCCGTCGCGCGCCCGATCCCGCGGCGCGCGCCCGTGACCACCGCCGCGTCCATCAGCCCGCCCTGCCCAACATCGCCAGCGCCAAATCGCGCTCGGGACCGGGCTCGGTGAAGCTGCCCGAGAGCGCCAAGGTCTCGACGACGGCCCCCGCTTGGCGTTCGCCGCGCGCCGACAAACACGCGTGACGCAGCGTGATTTTGCAGGCGGCGCCGACCGCGCCGAGATCGCTCACGAGCAAATCGGTGACCTGTAGACCCAGGCGCTCTTGCAACGTGAGACGCCGCGCGAGCACGTCGACCACGTGCGCGATGCGCCCGAGACCGGCCACTCTTCGGCCCGGCAGATAGGCAACGGTCGCCGTTCCGAGGGCGGGCAGCAGGTGGTGCGGGCACATCGTCGCGAGGCAGAGATCGCGCAAGATCACGAGGCCCGCGCCTTCGTCGCAGGCGATGGCGCCGTCGGCCAACAGGGCCGCCGCATCGACGGCTTCGCCCGCCACGAGATCATCGGCCCACGCGTCGGCGACGCGTTGCCCGGTGCCCACGAGGTCGCCCTCGATGGGGTGACCGAGGGCCTTCAAAAAGGCTTCGATGGCTCGGGCGGCGGCCTCGCGATCAACCATGCTGAGGGCGACGGTAGTCGATGCGCGGGCCCCGTCCCAGGGGCGAAGGCAGATATGTCAAACGGGGGCTTTCGATGGCGCGCCGCGGACGCTATAGAGCGCATTATGGCGAGTGATCAGCACGAAGCAGCGCGACCCTCTCACGGCGAAGCGAGCCGTCCTCCGGGCCTCCCGCCCATCGACGTAACCGAGAAGGGCGGTCGCAAAGACGGTGTCCAGCAGGTGTCGGATAGCCGGCTCTTCATGCAGTTTTCGGCGTTCGCTTGCCCCGAAGGGCAGAGCACCGCAGAGCTCACCCAGGCCCTCGCCGCGGCCCTCGAAGCGCGGGGCGTGGGCGCCGTGATCTACGCCGACATCAACGATCCGCGGGGCCTCGGGCTGCTCACCTGGAGCAGCGATCCTTCCCACTTCGTGAACCACGTGCGCCCCGCCCTCGACGAGCCGAAAACCCGGCTTTTGCGCAGCAAAGTCGAATATTCGATGCTGGGCCGAACGTACGCCACGGGGCACGAGCCGGACCTCGCGTTCACGCTGCTGGAGCGCCCCAAGAACAACGTGCTGAACCCCGCGTGGCCCTTCGCCGTGTGGTACCCGCTGCGCCGCAGCGGCGCCTTCGCTCGCCTCGATCCGCACGAGCAAGCGAGCATCTTGCGTGAGCACGCGGCCATCGGCATGGCCTACGGGGCGCAAGACCTGGCCCACGACGTGCGGCTCGCGTGTTTTGGGCTCGACGGCAACGACAACGAATACGTGATCGGCTTGATCGGCGAGCAATTGCACCCCCTCTCGCACTGCGTGCAAAGCATGCGAAAGACCCGGCAAACGTCGGAGTTTATCGTGCAGATGGGGCCGTTTTTCGTGGGCCAAGCCGTGTGGCGTAACGGCGGTCGCTAGGTAGGCCCAGGCGGTACGCTCGGCCCATGCCGATGTCGGACGCCCAAGACGACGCCTCGACGGACGACGCCAGCGCGTCGTCGCAGCGCCCCTCCATGCGCCGCGGCAAACCCCTCGATGAGGGGCGCTTGGATGAGCTCGCGGCACGCGCCGCGGAGCTACCCGAGCCCCTCGCCGCCCTCGCCATCGGCATCGAAGTCGCGCGCGCCGACAACGACGCGACGGGCGTGCGAAAGCGGCTGTTCGAGCTGGGCATCGGCGTGGTGCGTTACGCGCTGAGCGTGGCCCTGGCGCTGCTCCGCGAAGATCTCGGCGAGAAGACGGCGCCGAAGCCCGTGGCCGACGCGCTGCTCCGCGCGGCGCGCCTCTCCGATGGGCAGTGGTGCGATCTGGCGCGGACCTTAGGCTCTCTGCTCCGCACGCGGGACGAGGCCCTGGGAGCCCCCTTCGCGTTCACCACGCGACCGGCGCTGACGCAGCTCGTGGCGTCGCGAAACGATTTCATCCACCGCGGCGGCCTCGGGGACGACGCGTTGGAGCGCGCCGAAGCGGTGCTGAACGACGCCGAGGCGCTGCTCGCGTTGGAGGTCGCGCACGTGGTGTCGCTCGATCCGCCGGCCTTCGAGCGGCGCATGGGATCGCCGATTCGCGCGGGAATTTGGCGGAAAACCAATCGCAAGCTCGACGCCGCCGAGCGCGCACCGGGCGTCTACGTCGGTGACCCGCGGGGAGGTTTTGTCCGAGTCAGCCCGCTCTTGCCCCTCGTCGACAAGCGCCTCGTGCTGATCGATGGACCGCACGCGCCCGGGAAATCGTGGCGTTTTTTGGATCCCGAGACGGGCGAGCACCGGGAGGCGGCGGAGCTCGATCGGGCCGTGCGCGCCCTCGTGGGCAGCGACCCGAACGCGCCGCGCGAGCTGTGCGCGGAGCCGGGCCTCGTGGGTCGCGGGGCCGCCATCAAGGTCCTGGCGCGGGCCGCGGAAGAGGCCATTTCCGGCGCTATTCGCGTGGTTTTGTTGACCGGGCCGTTCGGCATGGGGCGCTCCCGTTTGTTGAGCGCGCTGGTCGATGCTTCGGCGGGCTTCGGCGTGGCGCGCACGTTGGTCGTGACCTGCTCGGCCGAACGGCGTGGACCGCTGCGCGGGCTCGCCCACGCGTTGCGCAACGCGCCCGGCTTCGAGCGCGTGCGCGAGGCCGTAAATCAAGCGATTTCGCAGATGGATGGCGGGGGGCGCGCGGCCCGCGACGCGCTCGTGGAGGGGGTCGAGGAGACCCTGCTCGAAGAGAGTCTGTTGGCTCCGATCGGCTTGATCTTCGACGACGTGCAGCACGGCGACGAGGAGACGTGGCTGCTCTTGCGGCTCTTGACCGAGCGCGCGACGAAGAAGGCCGAGGGGCACTTGCTGCTGGTCGCCGCCTGCCGGGACGAGCCCAACGCCGCGCCCTCGCTCGCCCGCTGGATTGGCCAAGTGGAGGCCGACGTGGGCTCGGGCGCGACGCGAGTAGCCCTCGAAAACCTGAACGAGAGCGAGGTGCGTGCGCTCGCGCAAAGAGTCGGTCCGCTGGCTCCGAGCGTCGAGGACGCGGTGGCCCAGGGCGCTGGAGGCGTGCCGTTTTACGTGGTGCAACCGCTGCTCGTGTGGAGCGAATCGGGGCAGCTCACCTGGCGCGACGCGAAGTGGCATGCGGTCGACGACGAGGTGCTGCGGCGCGCCGCGCCGGGCATGGCGGACCTCGTGCGAGCGCGCGTTTCGTCGTATTTCGAAGGGGGAAGCGAGGCCGAGCGGGGGGCCGAGCAGATCCTCGCGAGCCTCGCGTTGCGGGGCGGCACGCTGCTCACGGACGACTTGTTGGCGGTGCTCAGCAAGGTCGGCGCGAACATCGATGTAGCCGAGCACGCCCTCGCGGCGCTCGCGGAGGCGGGCCTCATCGCGACCCGCGCGGGGGGCTCGGAGGTGGGCTTCGCGCAGGGCATCGTGGAGCGCGCGGTGGTCGACGATTTGGCGAAAAGACCCTGGTTTCGTAGGCTTTTTCGCACGCTTTTGGAGCACGTGGCGGGGGGCGCCGCGGCCGAGGACGACGCGGCCTTCCTTGCGCGGGGCTACCTCGCGATGCAGGCCGTCGAGAGCGCGCGTCCGTGGTTCGAGCGCGGGACGGCCCGCGCCCTGGCGCGGGGCTCCTTCGAAGAGGCCGAGCGCCTGGCCGCCCAGTGGGAAAAGGCCGAAAACGAGGGCGCGCCGAAGATCCGCGCAGCCCTGCGCGGGATCGAGGCCGCCCTCGGTGAGGGCCGCGCGAAGGAGGCCGCGACGCGGCTCGCGGCGCTGCGCGCGGGCGCGGCGCTGGCCGGCGATCTCGACGTGGAGGCGCGCATCTTGGCCCTGGCGGTGGGCGCGATCACACGGGATTTGCCCTGGGATGCCGAGCCGTCGCTGGTGGTGGACGCGGACGCGACGGGACGCGAGGCCCTGAGCTTCGAGGCGCGGCTGGCGGTGGCGCGGCATCGCCGCGGGGCCGACGGCATCGCGGCGATCGACGAGGCCCTCACGCGGGGCGAGCTCACGAACGCCGACCGCTACCGCGCCCTCGCGCTGCGCTTCGAGCTCGTCGTGCAGTTCGTAGCGACCGACAAGGACGAACGCCGCAAGGCCGCGCAGAGCCTGTGCGACGCGGCGCGCGCGCTCGGCTCGTCGTGGGCCGAGCTCGACGCCGAGAACTCGGCCGCGGTGGCGGAGAGCGACGCGGGCAACCACGAGGCGGCGGTAGCGCGCTTCGACGCCCTGGCGCTGAAGGCGAAGGCCCTGCGTTTGGGCACGCTAGAGCGCGAGGCGCGCTTGAACGCGGCCACCACGTGTCTCAGACAAGGTCGCCCGGAGCTGACCCTGACGCGGGCGCGAGGCGTGGTCGAAGCGGCCCGAGCCGCGGGGGATGGTCGGCTTTTGTCGCAGGCGCAGTCGATCCGCGCGGACGCGGCGCTGCGCGTGGGCGAGCTCGGCGAGGCGAAGGCGGCCATCGACGAGGCCGTGGGCATCGCCCTCGCGGCGCGCGACTACACGGCTACCTTGGCGCTGCTCCGCAGGGCCGAAATCCAGGCCCAAGGTGGTGATTGGCAGGCCGCGCGGGGGGACGCGACTCTCGCGCGCGAGTGGGCCGAGAACGCGCGCAACACGGATCACCTCGTGCGCGCCGAGGCCTTTCGCGCGATGGCCGCGGCGCGCCTGGGGGACCCAGGCGCGGCGGCGGACATCGCGCGGGTGCTTGCGCTGGCGATGACGGAAAAAGACAAGCTCCGCGCGCCCACCCAGAGGCTCCTCGACGAGCTCTCCGCGCTCACCGTTTGAGCCCAAACGATCGGGCTATTCTTCGATGGTGGCGCCGCGGCGCGGCCCCGGATCCTTCTTGAACGCGCCCTCGGCGACGTGCTCGAAGGGCAAGACCTTCACGATCACGCCGTCACCGGGCTCGGTGCGCGCGGCGATCGACGTCGGCGCGGCGCTGTCGGTGTCGAGCACGAGCCCGCGCGAGCGCGCGCAGCCGCCGTCGCCCCCTGACTCGAGGACCAAGCCCCGGGTCTTGCACTTGGCATCGCCGCCCTCGTCGATCGAACCGACCGCCGCGAGGGTCTGGTCGTCGCCCAGCGCCGAAACCTTGCCAGACGCCACACGAGCGAGGGCTTGGTCGAGGTTGTCGATGCGCTCGCGCGAGACGGCGATGAAGACGCGCTCGATGCCGAGGTCTTTGTCGTCGAGGCGAAAGGCCTGATTGCCGGCGGGGATGCGCGCGGACTCGCCGGCGCGCAGGGGGTTTTCGGTGCCGATGCGCGCGTCGGGGAAGAGCACCGTGATGCCGCTCTTCGGCGAGCTTTGGAAGATGTACACGTGGGCGTCGGCCGACACGTCGATGGCGAAGGAGACCCGCGCGCCCGAAGGCAGGCGATCGCCGGGCGACACAAACACCCGCTTTCCGCCGAGGTTCTTGGGCATTTCGGCGTACATCGCGAAGCGGAACGAGACCTCCTCCGGGCGCCGCTCCTCGGGCACCGTCGAGCGGTACAGCTCGTCCACGGCGCGCACGCGATCGCCATCGTTGGGCGCCGAGCGGACCGCCTGCGCGAGCTCGGGGATGCGCGCCATGCGATCGCGGATCGTCTTCGATTCGCGGGCGTATGTGTCGGGATCGAGGACGCAGGCGTTGTAGTCGCGGCACAAGCGAGACTGCATCGCGATGAAGCGCTCAGTCTCTTCGTCGACCCGCCGCAAGGCGCGCTCTTCGTAGCCCACACCGCCGCTGGCAATGCCGGCGAGGCCGAAGCCGCCCTCGGTTTTGGCGCCTTGATACGAGATTTCGCTCGTGCAATCGACGCGCTCGCGCTCGCACGAGGTGGGGCTACCCGTGGAGGGCGCCCCGCTGGGCGTCGAGCCTCCGCAGGCCAAAAGGCCCAAAGCTGCCCCAACCGCTGCGCCCAACGGGAAAAATCGTTTGTGAGCCATACGATTTTCGCGCGGCACTAGTTGATCGTGAACGACTTGGTCACGGTGACGGGGGAGCCATCGAACGGCGGCACGTGCGCGCCGCGGAACACGCCCGCGACGCAACCGCCGACCGCGGTGCCTGCGAAGGGAGCCCCCTGCACCTGGGCCGACGTGACGTTGCCGCTCGGCGCGAAGGTGACCTTGACCTTGCCCGCACCCGTCGGCCCATCGGGCTTCTTGCAAGAGCGCGCCGAGCCTGCGGCGGCGCCCAGCGCGGACGTCGCGGCCGAGCGGCTGAACTCGCGTCCGCCACCCGCGGCCGGTGCTTCGGCGGGGGCGGCGGCCGTTTCGGCGGGCGGCGGCGTGGGCGTGGCAGCGGCCGTTTCTTTGGGCGTGGCCGTGGTCTTCGAGGCCGCGGTCGCGGCAGCGGCCGTGGACGCGGACGAGCCTTTGTCGGGGGTCGCGGCCTTGCCCGGGTCGACCGCAGCGGGCGCTTCGGCCGCCGCAACCTTGGCCGTGTCCGCGGGTTGCGCGGCGCCATCGGTGGCCGCAGGGGCAGCCGTTTCGGTGGCCGTGGGAGCTGCGGTTTCGGCA
>CAYLJT010000428.1:0-7497 GCA_964383995.1 uncultured Polyangiaceae bacterium | reverse complement strand
GCAGCGCCCTCGATGGCGCGGCGCGGGTGCGCAACATCGCCCGCGACCTGCGCACGTTCGCGCGCACCGAGCTCGATACACGGCAAATCCTCGACGTTCGCTCGGTGCTCATGCCCGCCGTGCAGCTCACGATGAACGAGATCCGGCATCGCGCTCGCTTCGAACGCGACATGCAAGACGTCCCCTTGGTGCGCGCGAACGGCACGCGCTTGGGTCAGGTCTTCTTGAACCTCTTGCTGAACGCGGCACAGGCCATCCCCGAAGGTCGAAGCGACGAGCATTTGATCCGCGTCGCAACCTCCACGGACGCCGACGGGCACGCGGTGATCTCGGTGAGCGACACCGGCTGTGGCATTCCCAAAGAGCACTTCGCCCGCATTTTCGACCCATTTTTCAGCACCAAGCCGCCAGGCGTCGGCCTCGGCCTGGGGCTATCGGTTTGTCTCGGAACGGTCCACGCCCTCGGTGGGTCCATCGAGGTCACGAGCGAGCCCATGCAAGGCACCACGTTCCGCGTGCGCCTACCGCCCGTCGTCTTGGAGCGCCAACGTGACTCCGTGCGAACCCCGCCGCTGAAGCGGCCCGGGGCCCGCGCGCGCGTGCTGGTCGTCGACGACGAGCCCCTGATCGGCGACAGCTTGATGCGCTTGCTCGGAGAGCAACACAACGTCACAGCGGTCACCACCTCGGCCGAGGCCCTCGCTCTCCTCGACACGAACCCCAACTTCGACCTCGTCCTGTGCGACGTCATGATGCCCGGTCAGTCGGGCATGGACCTGTTCGCGTCGATCGCCGCACGACACCCTGCGTTGAGAGACCGCGTGGTGTTCATGACCGGCGGGGCGTTCACGCCCGAAGCGCGCGCGTTCCTGGCCCACGTGCCGAACCATCGGCTCGAGAAGCCCTTCGATCCGGGGGAGCTCGAGCTCCTCGTGGCGTCGATGGCGCGGGAAACGTAGTCGGGGCGCGGCTCCACTTCATCGCGCGGCCGGAGCTCGCTCGATGCTGCTAGCGACGCGCGCGCGCCTCGATTTCCTTCGCCAGGGCGTCCAGGCCGTCGGCTTTCAAGGGCCGCACCATGAACAGGGCGCCGCCCTCCACCTCGCGGGTCTCGATGGTCGTGTCGTCCACGACGATGACGCAGCGACCGAGGCCGCCCCCGTGTCCCCCCTGGCCCTCCGCGCGTTGCTTGGCGGCGGCCGGGAGCTTTGCGGCGCGGCTTCGAATGTCTGAGACAGCGTCGGGGCTCTCCGCCGTCACGACAACCTCGACGGCCCCCTCACGCCGGGTCACGGAGCTCTTCGCGCCGCGCACGGACGTCGGGCAGAGCTCGACGCGTTTCGGCTTGTTCTCCGTGGATTTTTCGAGCGCAGCGAGGCGATCACGGGACTCACGGCGGAGCCAGTCGACCTCGTCTTCGTTCGTGGCGCGCACGTGGATCGCGACGCCTCCCTCGATGTCCTGAAGGTCGATCGTTGTGCCGCGGAGGACGACCGGGCAGTGCCCACGACCGCCGCCGGTCCCCTCCCCGGTGTGGTCATCGGCGGTCGTCTTCTTGGCGTCTTCGAGCAGCGCCTTCGCCCGCGACCGAACCTCCGCGAGGGCCGCTGCGTCGGCCGCCGTGATCGAGAGCGTCACGCCGCCGTTCGTGTTGGAGATGCTGGTTCCGGCGCCCTGGACCGCGTTGGGGCAACCGTCCAGCTTGCTCTTCGCGGTCGTTGCAGGTGCAACGATCGCCGCGCTCGCCGTCGACGCAGGAGCTTGCGAGCTTGGATCTTCGCAGCCACCACAGCCGCCGAGTCCGACCAACGTTACCAATAGCCCGAGCAGGCCGCACGGAAGGTGGACACGAGCGTGCTTCATGAATCACCTAAACCCTCTCGCCGCGCGTCACGGCAGTGGATCCCTGGCGCGTGCGGCTTCCATCGCGTCCGCGACGAGCCGCGCGAACGCGACGTCGAACATGGCGCGCTCCGCGAAGGCGCGAAGCAAATGCGGGAGGTCGCTCGGCGGAAGGCTGGCCGCAGCGAGCGCCGACATCACATCGCCGCGCTCGAGGGCCACGGCCAACGCGGCGTACGCGCTGACGTCCAGCGGCGCGTCCGAGTCGCGTGTCTCGGACACAACGTCCTCGTGGTCGGCGTCGCCGTACGTGCTCTCGTCGGGCATCGCGTCGGTCGTGGTGTCGTCGATGGGCTCGGCGGGCCCCGGCGCGAAGGGGAGCTGCGCGAACAGCGCCTCGGTCCCCGTAAGCTCCATGGTGCGCGGATCCGAGCGAAGGGCCTGCGTCGTGGGCTCGACGTCGAGCAACGCGGACGGCGCGCGAACTTCGGTAGCCTCGCTGGGTTGGGAGGGCGGCGGGCTCGGTGGACCGTGTGGCGCGACCGCAGGGGCCGGCGCGACCGCGTCGAAGGCGTGCACCTCGCCCTTCACGGCGTCGTGACGCTGCGACAAAGGATGCAGTGAAACGAGCGCGCCCGAGCCCCGACGACGCAGGAGCGCTTCGAGCTGGGCCGCCGCAGGCTCGAGGTCGTCGGCTTGCAGCACGATCGCCAGCGGCGGGTGGGCGTTCTCGTCGGCGCTCGGAGCGCCCGCCAGGCCGCGAAACGACAGCGTCATGACTCCTTCATCGGCGTCGATCCAGAGGGTGTCGCAGCGAAGCGCGATCTCGCGGGGCCGCGTGGCCCCTGGATCGAGGGCGTAGGCGCGCGGGCGAAGGGAGGGCAGCCGCGTCTCGAAGCGCGCGAACATCGGGTGCATGTTCTCAAGCACGATGCCCAGGCCGGGTCGCAGCAGGCCGAGCCGTTGTTCGGGAGGAGCGGCGTTGAAATAGCTGTGCTCCAAAGAGCTCGGCGCGCGACGCGGCACCACGCCACGCGCTGCGCCCATCGCGCGCACGAACAAGCGCGAAGGCTCGTCGAGCAGGTCCCTGCGAACCGACCAATCGGGGGACACGGGGCCAAAACCAGGCATGTGCCCGGGCGTGCAGGCCTCGACGTTCGGAAGGGCCCGCGTGCCGTCGACGCCAACGGGATTTTGCGCGCCGATCGCCGCCCGCTCATAGCGCAGCGGCATCAACGAAAAGGGGCTCGGCGGCTCGACGGAAGGGCCGTTGGGGCCGTGAAACACGACGCGATCGCCGAGCACGCGCAGGGACTTCGAGAACGAACCGACGGCGAGCGTGGCGATCACCTCGGGGGTGGGCACCCCACCGGGCGCGTAGGCGTGGCCCACCAGGATCACGTCGGCCCGCGGCTTGAGGGGCACCAGATCGCTCGGAACCCGGAGGCTGGCAAGGGTCGCTTCGCCGTGAAATTTGTCCGTGGTTACCGGCTCTTGCACGTCGGCCAAGAAGGCGTCGTGCCCATGCTCCAGGGTGAGCGTGACCTTGACGCAGAGGGTCAACGTCCACTCGTTCGGGGCGGCCTCCCAGAGCAACGTCGAGACCGCGAGGGGGTGGGATGTGAGGATCTCCAACCCGCCGACGATAGCCGAGCGCGAGCCGCGCGTGCCTCGATTCCGTCGCGACCGCGGGACGATCGGCCGCGCAACCCACGGCAAGAACCACGGTGCTCGTCAGGTCACGTCGCGCTTCGTTCAATCGAAAGTCACGCGCCGCGACGCCTACGGGACAAGCGAAAACGAGCGCGCGACGGTACCTTCGCCGAGGGCCGCGACAGCCGAACCGCCCTGCATTTGCGCAAGCTCGGTCAAACCTTGATCGAAGGTCGGGCTGTCGACCAACGCCGTGAGAGCGGCCGCGCGAAGCTCCCCCGCCCCCGGAGTCGCCACCGCGACGCGAAACAGCGCGCCCCGGTGGGCGAGCACGATCGCGCAGGGCGCCGCCATCGCCAGGGGCGCCCCCGGAGCCGTCCGCGGGACCCCCCGACGCACGGGAACACCACGGCCATCGAGCGCGATCTCGAAGCTTGGAAGAAGGAGCGCAGGGCTCGTGGGCACGTAGCTCAGGGCCACCGCGAGGCCTCGCGCATCGACCGCGACGACCGCCTCGGACCCGCGCTCGGGCGCGCCCGTTCCATCGAATGGAACACCAACGAATGAAGCCGTATCGCGCTGCGTGACCGTCGCGTCGACGTCCGCCGGCGCCGCTTCGGCGAGGTCGTGCGCGCTCCAAATCCCCCCCGCGAGGGGACCGGCGACGCGGCCGATTTCTTCGATCAAGGCGGCGTTTCCGAGGGCCGTCGCGCCCCGTTCACCGATCGAACGGAGCAGTCGCGCGCGCGGCTTGCTGCCCGCTTCCTCCGCGGTCTCGACACCTGCGCGAGCAAGATCCGCGAGGCGCAGGCGTCCGAGACGCGTGTGCAGAAGGACCAACATGGAGACCGCGCGGGGGACAGCAGCGCGCGCGGAAATCGGAACGTTCTCGCTGGTAATTCCCCGAGGACGAGGCGCGCCGCGGCCGGGTTGCACGGAGCGTCCGTCGAAGGCCCGGGCGCCCGCGCCGGTGCCCGCAACAAGAGCAACAGCCGGTGCAAATAGGCCCGTGGCGTGCGCTCCCGCGGCCGCAAAAAAACCCGCAATGGCCGCGTCGGCCGCGCTCCCGCCCGCGGCCAGCGCGGCCTCCGCGGCGGCGCGCGCGGAGGGGTCCGACGCCGCGGCCGCGATGCCGCGGATCACTGCTCCTCGTCGTCCGCGACGAGCGCGGTGGAGGACGCGGGCCTCAACACGGTAGGACCGCGTCCGCGCGTGCGCGGCGTGGCGAGCGCATCGCGGAGGGCCTTTCGAAGGCGCGTTGCCACGCCCGGGCTCTCCACCACCACGAAAGCTTCGCGCCGGCTTTCGAGGCGCTCCGCGATCTTGTCGACGGTGCGAGCGCCAATCACGTTGCTTTGGCCGAGAGCGCGCAGGCGCGTGTACACCACCGCGCCCGGCCCCAGGCCCTCGCGTGCCGCATCGAAAACGGGCACGACGTCCATCGATTTGGCGAGGCCGATGATCTCGTCGCGTTCCCAAAGCCCCTGCGGCTCCCAGCACGCGGCCACACCGTCCATGCGAACCCGCGCGAAGAGCGCTTCGATGCGCTTTTTGTTGACGCTGGTCGGGCGCACCGAGGGCGGTGTTACGAGCACGACGCAGCGGGCCTCGATCACGGTTGCTACCGCAAGCGACTCCTTGATGGCGGCCTCAGCCGCCTCCGTCGCGTTGAGCTCCCCCACGACGCGCGGCAAAACCACGCTGAATACGAAGCCCGGAGGCACCTGCTTGCGCCACGTGCGCAACGTGCGCTCCTTGGGAACGCTCGTGTCGACGGGCCGCAGTTCGACCATGTCGAAGCGGTCTTTGTACTTCTGAATGTCCCCCACGAGCGTGGGAAGGCCGACCAGCAAACGCGACATCGCGCGAGCTTGTAGCCGAAAATGGTCCGGAGCGGGATGCTTGGAGTAGAAGCGGGGCCCGTGTCGACGACGCCAGCACCCTCCACACCCACCGAATCGCCCAAAAAGCGCGCCGCTGGGGAGGGCGCCACGGCCCGATCGGCGGCGCTCGTCACGGCGGGCATCGTGCTCTCGCGGCTGGCAGGCCTCGCCCGCCAGCGCGTCGCCGCGCACTACCTCGGCACCTCGAAGTGGGCGGACGTGCTCGCGGCGGGCTTTCGCGTCGGCAACATCACGCAGAACCTGCTCGGCGAGGGCACGCTGTCGGCGTCGTTCATCCCCGTCTACGCGAAGCTTCGGGCCGAGGGCCGGACCCGCGAGGCGAAGCACTTCGCGCTGTCGGTGCTGGGTTTGCTCGGAGCGCTGGTGGTGCTCGCCTCTGCGGTCGGTGTCCTTGCGGCACCCTGGTTGGCGCAGCTCGTGGCGGCCGGCTTCGATGAAGATCGGCTCGCGATCACCACGCGCGTCGTGCGCGTCGCGTTTCCCATGACCGCGTTGCTCGTGCTATCGGCGTGGGCGCTCGGCGTGTTGAACGCACACCGCCGCTTCTTCCTGCCGTACGCGGCCCCCGTCCTCTGGAGCCTCGCGCAAATCGTGGCGATGATCGCCGCGGGCTCTTTCTTCGGCGTCGAAGGCGAGGGCCTGGCGATGGCCGTGGCGTGGGGCGCGCTGGCGGGCGCCGTGCTCCAGCTCATCGTCCTGCTACCCACCGCTCGTCACCTCCTCGGCGGCCTGCGCCCCGCGTTCGACAGGCGCGATCCCGGCGTACGAGAGGCCTCGCGAAGGCTCCCGGGCGCCCTGCTCGGACGCGGCGTCGTCCAGCTCTCGGGCCTCGTCGACACCTTGCTCGTGAGCTTCCTCGGGCCCGGAGCGAACGCGACCTTCAACTACGCCCAGACCATCTACCTGCTGCCGATGAGCTTGCTCGGCACGGGGGAAGCCGCTGCGGCCCTTCCGGAAATGTCAAGTGACACGGCCGAGCCGGACTTGGACGCGCGCAATCGCGCCCTCGCCGCAAAGCTCGGCGCGTCCCTCGCTCGCATCGCCGCGGTTGCGCTGCCTGCAACGGCGGTCTTGGCGATCTTCGGGCACGAGCTCGTGGCGCTCTTGCTGCAAACAGGCAGCTTCGACGACGACTCGACGCAGCGCGTCGCAACGGTCCTTGGCGCCTACGGCTTTGCGCTCCTCGGGAACGCTTCGGTCCGCGTGCTCGCAACCACCTGCTACGCCCTCGGCGACACACGAACGCCCGCGCGTTACGCCATCGTGCGGGTCATCGCCAGCACCGTGGTGTCCCTCGCGCTGATGGGCCCGCTCGACGTGGTCGGCGTGGTGCTCGGAGCGGTCGCCGCCGCGTGGATCGAAGCGCTCATGTTGGCGTATCGCGTCCGCGCGACCATCGGCGGCCTCGGCCTCGCGAAGCTCCGGGTCGGCCTTCTGGTCGCGTTGACGGCCCTCACCGTAGGCCCCGGTCTCGCCGTTCGCCATGTGCTTCCGCGGCTCCCCTCCCCCTTCGGTCCGCTCGTAGTCCTCGGCACGGTCGGCCTCGCGTTCGTCGTCGCGGCCAGCGCGCTCGGCCTCTTCGACGTCCGCGCGATGCTCCGTCGCCGCCGGTAGCCCGAGCGGCCGCGCCCCCGTCGTACCTCAGGCCGTGCGTCGCGCCGACGGGACCACCACGGAAGCAAAGAACAACGCCACGGCCACGAGCACGTACAGAAACCCGAAACCCTGCAAATACACGGCGAGGGGCCCTAAAGTCGCACCAAGCGCGACCCCGACCAGAATCATGGACCACGCGACCGGAACCCCCGCGGCACCGTGCATTCGTGCCGCGCCCAGGGCGGGCGTCACCAGGCCGCCGAGCGCCCAGCCGACCATCCCAAGCGTGAGAATGCCGATCGCCAAACGCGCCCCGAAGGGCAAGGGAGAAAGCAGCCCCGAGCCAAAGTGAAGCCCAAGCGCGAGCAGCACGGTCAACACAGCCGCCGCGAGGCCTCGCTGCGCAAGCGCGCGCTCGCCGTCGCGACCGGCCGCGGGAGCCGCCGTGAGCACGCGTACGGCGCCGACGAACCCCAAGGCAGGGATCGAGAACAACAGCGCA
>CAYLJT010000427.1:0-7505 GCA_964383995.1 uncultured Polyangiaceae bacterium | reverse complement strand
CAGCAGATGCGCGTGGGCAGGCCCAAGAACGGCACGCGCTCGCGCGCCAAACGCACCCAGCGCGCGAGGCCCGCGTCGTCGGGGAACAGGCGCAACAGCTCGTCGTCGAGCACGTGGATATCGGCTGCGTCGCCCGACAGCGCGGCCCAGCGGAAGGGGCCCATGCCCTGGCAGAACAGGGGCCGCACGTAGGCGGGCACGAAGCCCGGATACAGGTAGACGCCGTGTTTGTCTCGGACAGAGACGCCCGCGGCCTCGGCCTGCGCGCGCAGGTTGTTGCCGTAGTCGACGGCGATGGCGCCCGCGCGCTGCATGGCCAGGATGGCCTCCATCTGCACGCCGATCGTCTGCAGCGATCGGCGGTGGTAGGCGGGCATATCGTTTGATCGCAAACGATCGAGCTCGTCGAGATCGCCCGTGGGCACGAAGGCGCCGAGGTCGTGCGCGGAGGTCTGGTCGGACACGACGTCGGGGATGGCGCCGCGCGCGACCATCGCGGGGTACACGTCGCCGACGTTGCCCACGAGGCCGATGCTGAGCGCGCGCCCCTCGCGCTTGGCCTCCTCGGCCCACTGCAGGGCCTCGTCGAGGGAGGCCGTCATGCGGTCGCAGTAGCGTTCGCTCACCTTGCGTGCGACGCGGTCCGCGCGCACCTCGACCACGATCACCACGCCCTCGTTCATGGTCACCGCCAGCGGCTGCGCCCCGCCCATGCCGCCCAGGCCCGAGGTGAGCACCAGCTTTCCGCGCAGCGTGGAGACGCCGTAGTGCTTTTCGGCGAGGGCCAAATAGGTCTGGTAGGTGCCCTGCAAGATGCCCTGCGTGCCGATGTAGATCCACGAGCCGGCCGTCATTTGGCCGTACATCGTCAGCCCCGCGCGATCGTGCGCGTCGAACTCGCTTTGCGTCGCCCAGCGCGGCACGAGGTTGGAGTTGGCGATGAGCACGCGCGGCGCGTGCTCGTGGGTGCGCGCCACGTAGGCCGCGGCGCCCGACTGCACGCACAACGTCTCGTCCGGCGCGAGGGCGTCGAGGGCGGCGACGATGCGGTGGTACTCGCGCCAATTGCGGCACGCGCGCCCGGTGCCGCCGTACACGATGAGGTTCTCCCAATCCACGGCCACGGCCGGATCGAGGTTGTTCATCAACATGCGCTTGGCGGCCTCGGTGTCCCAGGTCTGCGCCGTGCGCGTTGCGCCGCGCGGAGCGTGGATCGGCTCCTTGGGCTTGGCCGCGAAGTGCATGGGGCGGCCGTGCGTCGCGAGCTCTTCGCGCACCCCCTCGTCGGTGCCGTAGCGCGCGCGTTGTCGCGCCAGGATGGCGTCGTCGGTCTTTGAGCCCTCGTTCATTTCGGAGTCTCCCTTTGGCCCTTCGCCGGGCGGGAAAAGTCTTTAGCGTGAGAGTTGGCCGAGGGCCTCGCGGATCAGATCGCCGAGCGGGAGCTCATCGACGCGCGGACCGAGACCTGCGACCACGCGATCGACCTCCCCGGCTTTGAAGCCCATGCGCACGAGGGTCGTCGCGAGCACGGTGGCCTGGCCGTCGGAGGGAGGAACGATTCGTTTGACGTCCAACGATGTCGGTACGGCCAGCTTGCCGCGCAGCTCGAGCACCAGCCGCTCGGCGGTTCGTTTACCGATGCCCGGTAGCTTGACGAGGCGCGCGACGTCGCCCCGCTCGACGGCCTGCGCGAGCTCGCCCGCGCTGAGCGACGACAGCACGGCGACGGCGATTTTGGGGCCCACGTTCGACACCGCGATCAGGGCGCGGAACGCCTCGCGGTCGTCCTTCGACGCGAACCCGTAGAGCGAGAGCGTGTCTTCGCGCACGTGCGTGTGGACGAAGACGGTGACGTTGGCGCCTCGGTCCCCAAGCCGCCCGACGGTGCCGAGGGGCGCCACGACGTCGTAGCCGACGCCCCCCACGTCGAGCACAAAGGCGCCATCGGCCTCTTCTTCGACGACGCGACCGACGAGCCTTCCGATCACGATGACCTGGGCTTTCCTAGTTGTTTTGAGCGCCTTGGGCGATCCACCTTCGGATCGTGTCGCGTTGGGGCGAAGGCAGCTCGGTGCCCGTCGACGGCATGCGAAGACCGCAGGTCTTCTTGGGACCGCACTCGAGGACCGCGCAAGAGAAGGTCCCGTCGACCTTGTGCATCATGAAGCTGTTGGCCGGATCGCCCGATGCCACGATGCTCATCCCGGGCTCGGCTTGCGACGCGACATCGACGTTCTGGTCGAAGATCTTCTGGATTTGCTCGGCCGTCGGCGCGGTGCCGACGGCGGTGCCCAGGTAGGGCCGTCCCCCGGTGCCCGCTTCACTTTGATGGCACGAGGTCGAGAGGGAGCAGGAGGTCTGGAGGATCGGGATGACGTCCGTCGCGAAGCTGACGGCGGGGCTCTCACCGTTGAAGGTGCCGTAGTCGAAGCAGTTGGGGTCGCCGCTTCCGCCGCTGGTCGATGAGGTCGACGTCCCCGAGCTGTCGTCGCCACTACAACCGACCACCACCAGCGAGCCAAGAACCGCGACCAACGAAAGAACCGCCAAAGACCTCATGTGTGCTGCTCCAGGTGGACCGCCGCGTCCGCCGCGGCGCCGGCGCACCCTATCAGAGTTCGCCCTTCTTGACGGCCCTCCGTGAATTGCTTCCGCGTGGTTTTTGGCCGCGGGCGGGGGCGCCGATTACCATGGGTCGGCGTGCAATTCCTTCGGCCACACTCCTGGTTTTTGGTCGCGCTCCCGCTCCTTTGGGGTTGCGCGGGGGAGAACGAGGCCATGCGCAAAGATGTCGCAGACCTCCGCAGCGAGCTGGTGAAGCTGCGCGCCGATCAGGCCGCGCTCTCGAACCGCCTCGGTGCCCTCGAGGTCGCCAAATCCCGCGTCGACGAGTCGAAGACGGGTCATCAAGGCGCGGGCGATCGACCCGAGCTCTCGGTGGTGAAGCTCGAGCCCGGCGCTGACGCCGAGGCCCCGACGGGCACCGCCGCGGGGAGCGCGGACGACCCGCTGGCCGAGGCCGAAAAGGCTATTTCTAGTGGCAAATGCGAGGGTGAGACCGAGAAGCTTCGGCGCTTCATCAAGGCCGACGCGGATGGGCCCAGCGTGGACGTTGCCATGTTTCTGCTGGGAAAATGCCTGTATTTGGCCGGGGATCTGAAGGGCGCCGTCGAGCAATGGGAGACGGTGGCCAACGGATTTGCGTACGGCACGCGCACCCCCGACGCCCTCTCGGGCCTCGTCGAAGTGCATCAAAAGCTTGGTGACAAGAGCCGATCTGAGCGGGCGAAGGAAACCTTGCTCGCCACATACCCGAGCAGTGAAGCGGCCAAGAGGTGGAAGAAGAAATGAACAAGCGCACGCGTGAGCCCCGGCGAACAAGCCGGATCGAGGTCGCGACCATCGCAACGGTGACGGCGACCATGGCCGCCACGAGCCCCACCGTGGCCTTCGCGCAAGACGAAGGGGCGCCGGCCGGCGACGCCGGAGGGCAAACCGTGGTCGTGCAAACCCCGGCGCCCGAGGTCGTGGTGCCCGGCTATCCGAGCCCGGGAACGGAGCTCGAAGCGCACCTTCCGTCGAGCTCGCGAGCGTCGTCGGACACCTCGTCGTCGCGCGACGATTTCGATCTCGCGCCGGGCGATTCGGGGGCCGGGAGCATCCGCGGTAGCGAGTCGGGAACCTACATCATGGATGGGCAATACCTGCCCGAGTCGCACACCGTCCGCCGCGGCGACACGCTCTGGGAGATCACCGAGGCCTACACGCGCAACGCCTACAACTGGCCGCGCATCTGGGCGCTCAACCCGCAGATCATGAACCCGCACTGGATCTACCCCGGCGATCGCGTGCGGCTGCGAACGGACGCGGGCCCGGGCGCGAGCAGCTCGGGGCTGTTCGGCCACATCGGTCGGCCCCGATCGGTCCCACCGGAGACGGTGTTCCTGCGCGAGGTGGGCTGGGTCGATGACGACGACAAGGACGAGTGGGGCGAGCTCGTGGGGAGCCCCGACGATCAGATGCTTTTGTCGGAAAACGACGTTGTTTACGTGCAATTGGAGGACGACCGCGAAGCGAGCGTGGGCCAGGAGCTGACGATCTTTCAACCTGTCCGAGACGTGGAGCGCGGCGCCCTGGTGTCGATCCGCGGCACGGTGAAGATCGACCGCTACAACTCCAAGACCCACACCGCGCGCGGCCGCATCGTCGAGGCCCTCGACGTGATCGAGCGCGGCGCCAAGGTCGGGCCCGTCGACCGGCGCTTCACGGTCGTGCCCCCCGTGGCCAACGAGCAAGACGTCGAAGCGCGGGTGATCTCGGCCATCTATCCCTTGCAGTTCTTCGGCCGCGATCAGGTGCTGTTCATCAACAAAGGCAGCGAAGACGGGCTGCGTCCGGGCAACCGTTTGTTCGCGATCCGCCGCGGTGATCGCTGGGTCGATTCGCTGGATGCCGCGGGCCAGCTCGCTCACGTGAGGCCTCGCGTCGAAGACGACGAAGCGGCCGAGGTGGACGACATGGAACTGAACGGCGACGAGGATGATTACCCCGACGAGACCTACGCCGAGCTGCGTGTGGTGAGCGTGCGCGAGCACTCGGCAGCGTGCCTTGTGACGGCATCCACCGCCGAGGTCGAGCGCGACGCGCGCCTCGTGGCCCGCAAGGGGTACTGAGCACGACTGGGACGAGCCTCCGCCCCCCGCGCGTTGCGGGTGGTAAGCTCCGCCCGTGCGCCTCGGTCACCGCCTCTCCATTTCGCTGATTTGCCTATTTTCGGCGGGCATTTCTTGCGATTTGACGTCCCACCCCGGACCCGCGCCCCTACCCCCGGCCCAAGGCAACACGATCCCGCCACAGGCAGTGACGCCGCCTCCGGGGCCGACATTTCTGGTTCCACTGGCCGCGACCCCCGAGCGCAACGACCCGCGCGCCATCTTCGATCCCTCGGCGTTTTCCCTGATTTTGGAGGACCCGCGGCTCAGCGCGGTGCGCGCTGCGCTCGACGAGGACGCCCCTTTGAAGGCCGCAGCGGCGCTCGAAGCCGCGCTCGCCACGGCCGCGCCAACCGCTAGCGAGGCCCTGGCGTGGCAATACCAATTGGGCCTTTTGCGCGCCGCCGCAGGCGATCCGCTGGGCGCCGCCAAGGCCTTCGACGGCGTCGCGGCGTCGTCGAGCCCGCTCGCGGATTACGCGCGCTACAGGGCTGCGGCGATCCACGTGAACGCGGGCGCCTACGCCGAAGCGTTGAGCCGCGCGCGCGCCGTGCCCGCGGGGCTCGGCATCGACGACGATCTTCAGCTCGTGATGGCCGACGCCCTCGCGGGTCAGGGCGACATGGACAACGCAGCCCCCGCGTACCGCGCGTACCTCGGGCGCTCGGAGCACCCGCGCAATTGGCTGACGATCTCGCTGCGCTTCGCCAAGGCGTTGCTCGCACACCCGAAGGAAGAGCGCGCCGAAGAGGCCGTGCGCCTCGCCCGTCGCGTGATCTACGAAGGACCGAGCGGCGCGGGCGCGGGGGAGGCCCGCGAGATCGAGAAGGCCGCGCTCGACACCTTGCCCATCGCGCGCCGTCGCGCCCTCGAAACGCCGACTCAGGCCGAGGTCCTCAATCGCGCGAAAAACCTTTTGGACTCCAGGCAATTGCGTGAAGCCAAGGCGGCGACCGACGCGCTCATTCGCTCCGCCGAGACGCCCTCGTCCTTCGCGTGCGATGTGTGGCTCGTGCGCGCGGGCGCCCTCTCGGACCTCAAGAAAAAAACGGACGCGGCCGACGCCTACGGCACCGCCATCGATCGTTGCCGCGAGCAGGCGGGCGAGCCCAAAGCGCTATTTGCCGGCGGAAAAGCCTCGATGAAGGCAGGTCGCACCGCCGAAGCCATCGAGCGCTACGCGCTGCTCGAAAAGCGCTTGCCGAGCCACTCCTACGCCGACGACGCCCGTTTGTTGCGCGCCAAAGCCCTGAAGCTCGCGGGCGATCGAGACGGCTTTCGCGCGGCGCTGAGCAGCATCGCCGACGACTATCCGAAGGGCGACATGGTGGCCGACGGCCTGTTCGAGCTCGCGCTCTCGCGCTTCGACGAGCGCGATTTCGCGGGCGCGGCGGCCCCGTTGGAGCGCGCGTACGCCCTCGCGCCGCGCGAACGCGCCTACCATTCCGCGGGGCGTTTGCCGTATTTCTTGGCGCGCGCGCGGATCGCCTCGGGGGACCTTCAGGGGGGCCTCGCGCTCTATCGCCGCGTGATCGAAGATCACCCGCTCTCCTACTACATGGCCCTCGCCTACGCGCGGCTCGCCGAGCAAGACCCGGAGCTCGCGCGCCGTTCGTTGAACGAGGTGGTGACCAAAGAGCCGAGCGAAGCCCCGGCCTCCGTCGCCAGCCACCTGTTCGCCACGCCCGCGTTTCTGCGCGCCGCCTTGCTCGCACAACAGGGAGACACGGAGCTGCTTCGTCGCGAGCTCGACACGCTCTCCGTGTCGTCGAAGGGCGCCGCGCCCGAGCTCGTGTGGGCGGCCGCCGTACTGCTCGCGCGGAGCGGTGAGCTTGGCGCCGCACACCGTCTTTTGCGGCCTGCGTCGACGCCGTCGTCCGAGACAACCGACCCCGCGGACTGGCCCCAGCACTACCCCGTCGGCCCCTACCGCGTGGCCTGGCAGCTCGCCTACCCGACGCCTTACGTCGACATCGTGGACGCCGAGAGCGCGCGCAGCGGCGTACCGAAGGCCCTCGCCTACGCCATCATGCGCGAAGAGTCGGCCTTCGATCCGCGCGTCGTTTCGCACGCCAACGCGGTCGGCTTGATGCAGCTCATCACCTCGACCGCAAAGCACATGGCAAAGCCCCTGTCTTTGCCCGCGGACGTCGCGTCGCTCAAGAAGCCCGCGGTCAACATCGCGCTCGGTTGCCGTTATCTGTCGGTGCTGCGCAAGAAATTCCCGGACAACCCGCTGCTCGCGATCCCCGGCTACAACGCGGGCGGCGGCGCCCCCGCGCGCTGGAGCGCCGAGCGCCCGGCCGACGACTTCGACCTGTTCGTCGAGCGCATCCCCTACGAAGAGACGCGCCTCTACACCAAACGCGTCATCGGCTCGATGGCCGCCTACGAGATGATTTACTCGGAAAATCCAGGGGAAGCGATGCGCGCGCCGCTCACCGTTCGGCCCTCCGTGCGCACGCCCGATCCGGACGAAGCGGCCGTGGTGCGGGCCGACGGCGACGAGCCCTGAGCCCTTGGATCCCCAAATATCTGCTGGTTTCTCTGGCTCAACGCCGCCGAAAGACGCCCGCGAAATCGTGTAGGCTCGACCCTCGTCCTTTGTCCGAGGAGGCTCCATGGCCGCGCTCGATCTCTCCTTCGCATCGGGAGAGTCGTCCCTTTCGGTTCGTCGCTTCTCAGTCACCGAAGGGATCTCCAATTTGTTTTTGGTGTCCGTTTGGGCCATGTCCGAAGACCCGGCGCTCGACCTCGAGGCCTTCGTGGGTCAAGCAGGCGGCCTGCGCGTGC